>JAKEEL010000272.1 GCA_022616595.1 Methylococcaceae bacterium | reverse complement strand
GCGCAGGTCCATCGTCGAGATCACGACCCAACGCGAACCGCTGACCGCTTTCACGATTCAGATCAGCGACCGCAACTTCAGCCGCCCGGCTGCCGTGGAAGTGCGGGAGATCGGGCAAGACGGTACACCCTCGTGGCGCGAGATTGCCACGGGAACCTTGCAGCGGCTGAGCTTTCGCGCCCTGCACCGCGAACAGCTTCGGATCGGATTCCCGGAACAGCGTCATGGTCAATACCGCATCGTGGTCCGCAATGACAACAATCCGCCTTTGCAGATCACCGGAGTACAAGCCCGGGGCAACGGTCATCGATTGTTGTTTTTTGCAGAAGCAGGGAAAACCTATGCCTTGAATTATGGCGATGAATCGGCCAAAGCACCGGTGTATGACACGGCTTCCCTGCAAGCGGCATTGGCGGCTTCCTATCAACCCGCGCCGGTCGAAGCGGGACCCGAAGCACCGGGTCGAAACCCCGCCAAAAAACCCGGATTCGATCTTGCCGTTTGGGTCAACAGCGACCTCTTCCTGGGTGGAGTCATCTTCATCGTGGTCACGATTCTGGCCGCGGCACTGGTGTACGCCGGAAAGCGGATCGACGAAAGCCAAGGATAGTTTCCCTCGTCGAGCCCTATTTTGAAGTATATTTCCAGAATTAATTTCGGCTCGGCTTTGAGTTGCGGTTTACTGGTCTAGGCTTCCAGTTACATTACATAATTTCGTAAACGGCGGCCGAAAACGCAGGATGCGCCGGCGAAGGAAGCATATCGATTTGCACCGCCGCGCGGTCTTCGCGCGGGCAACTTGCCGACATTCATGACAGGTGCCCCATCTTCCCCGTCCGGTAATCCATCATTGCCCTTTGGATTTCCTCCGCCGTGTTCATCACGAACGGCCCGCTGCCGACAATCGGCTCGCCGATCGGTTCACCGCACAGCAGCAATGCTGTCGCGTCATCGGCGCCGTCAATGCGTAGCATCTCTCCGGAGCGGTCGAAGATCGCGACTTCCGCCGAGCGGAGCTTCTGGTCGCCGTTCACGGTAAGCGTGCCTCGAAGTACGACCAGCGCCGTGGTGCAGCCCTCGGGCAGGGCAAAATCAATCGCGTTGCCGCCATGCAGCCGCAAGTCCCACAGATGGATCGGCGTGAAGGTCTCGGCGGGGCCTTTCGTACCCGCGTACTCGCCCGCAATAACGCGCAGGCTGCCGTGGCCGTCCGGCAATTCCCGGCGCGGAATCCGGCTGCTCAGGATACTCTGATAGCGCGGCGAGGTCATTTTGTCTTTGGCCGGCAGGTTGACCCAGAGCTGAATCATCTCGAAACGGCCGCCGCGCCGGGCGAATTCAGAGCCGTGGAATTCCTCGTGCACGACGCCGGAACCGGCGGTCATCCACTGCACGTCACCGGGACCGATACGCCCGCCCCCGCCCGAGGAATCGCGGTGTTCGACCTCGCCCGCATAGACGATGGTTACGGTCTCGAAACCGCGATGCGGATGTTCGCCCACGCCGAGTCGCTCGCTGGTGGGCGGGAATTCCATGGGACCCGCGTAATCGAGCAGTAGAAACGGACTCAGCAGCGCGCCCAACGCAGGATAGGAAAACAGAGTCTGAACGGGAAAACCGTTGCCGACCCAGTGGCGCCCGGTGCCGCGCTGGATGCAGCGGAGTTTCTTGATGGTCGGGTTGTTGGCTGTCATACGCTCGAAAGTTTAACAAAATCCCGATCATTTATGGGAGAATTCGTGGCGTTCAATTGTCCGGTAAATTTGCAATCCCTCGCGAAGGGAGGCCACCATTGACCGATAACGACATTCAAATCAAAACCCTGTGCGGGAAGGATGCGGAACTCAAGGAATATGTTCCGGCGCTCGCGCGATTGCGCATCGAGGTTTTTCGAAACTTCCCGTACCTCTATGATGGTTCGATGGATTACGAGGAGAATTACCTTAGAACCTATACCGAGTGTCCGGAAACCTGCGTGATCATCGCGCTGCACGGGGAAAGCGTGGTCGGCGCTTCCACCGGTATCCCGATGGCCTTTGAACCGGAGAACTTCCAGCTCCCCTTCAGAACGCAGGGTTTTGATATCGGCGAGGTTTTTTATTGCGGGGAGTCCGTTCTACGCGACGCATATCGCGGCCGGGGCATTTACAAGAATTTCATTTTTGGCCGGGAGAAACACGCCAAATCGCTCGGATGCTTCAGGTGGATCGGCTTCTGTTCCGTGCAAAGAGATCGGAACCATCCTTTACGCCCCGCGGATTACGAGCCCTTGGATGCGATCTGGAACCATTACGGCTACCGCAAACACCCCGGAATCGAAGCGACCTACTCGTGGAAAGACATCGACCAAGCGGAAGAAACCGACCATCAACTGGTATTCTGGCTGAAGTCCATCGCCACGGAGTCCGAACCATGAACCAGCCGATCGTCAAGGTCGCCGCCGCACAGTATCCGGTCGATTCACACGAAAACTGGCAAAGCTTTTCCGCCAAGATTCGGCGTTGGGTCGAGGAAGCCGCGGCAGCGGACGCCCGGGTTTTGTTGTTTCCGGAGTATTTGGGCTTCGAGATCACGTCGATTTTTCGCCGTATCGGAGTCGCCGCCCTCGCGGACCAGATGAGCGAATTGCAGGGCCTTGAGGCGGAATTTATCGGCCTGTTCTCGGAATGTGCCCGGCAAACCGGTGCGGAGATCTGCGCAGGTACATTCCCGGTCCGGATCGACACGGGAAAGTATCGGAATCGCAGCTTCTTTTTCAGGCCGGACGGCTCGCTCGACTTCCAGGATAAACTGCAGATGACCCCCTTCGAGCGGCGCTACACGGACATCTGTCCCGGCTCGCAGATCAAGACACTCGGTTCGGCGTTCGGCAAAGCGGCGATCAATGTCTGCTATGACAGCGAATTTCCATTGTTCGCACGCCGCCAAGCGGAAGCGGAAGCGCTCCTGGTGCTGGTTCCGAGCTGTACCGACACGCTCGCGGGATACCAGCGGGTCAGAATCGGGTGCCGGGCACGGGCGCTCGAAAACCAACTTTATGTCGCGCAGTCGGTATTGATCGGCAGGTGTGCCTGGTCTGAAATGATCGACGAAAACACCGGAGCCGCCGGGATTTACGGGCCGGTCGATAACGGCTTTCCGGACGACGGCTGTATCGCCGAAGGCGTAGTCGATCAACCCGGCTGGGTGTACGGCGACCTCGATCTTCACCGGATCGGCGTCCTGAGACAAACCGGTCACACCACGAACTTTCACGACTGGGAAACACAATACCGGTTTCTCTGAGAGCCTGCTCAAGATCTCGCTGAAGGGCGCATCGCGGCGTTAAAACTGGCCTCAAAATGCTCACATACTACGTGTATGCTGCGCTTTTTCGCCCAGTTTTGCCTTGCGC
>JAKEEL010000271.1 GCA_022616595.1 Methylococcaceae bacterium | reverse complement strand
CTCTGCGTGCGCTTGAAAGTCCCCGGGGAATACCGTGCCCTGGCAGTGAAAGTCCTTCGCTGCCAACGATTGTGCGAAGACCTGTTTCATCTATCCGCCGAACAAATCGTGGACTTGCTGCACCGATTGAACGCATTGCGCAAAGAGGCCGACTTGAAAGCCTTTCTGACGGTTTGCCGGGCCCTTAGCCTCGGCCGGAAAGACCGTGTCGAAATCGGCTTTCCACAGGGTGATTTTCTTCTGGAATGTCGGGCCGCGGCACTCTCAGTGGATATCGAATCGTTGCTGCGGCAAGGGTATAGGGGTGCAGCCCTCGGACAGGAACTCGAGCGTGTTCGGGTCTTGGCGCTCGAAAATCAACTCATTCGACGTGCGCGCCGGGATGCGGGCGGTGTCGAGGCGAAATACTAAACCGATGTCAAGATGTGTGCTGGTTACGGGAGCCGCAAAGCGAGTCGGCGCCGCGATAGTCAGAGGCCTGCACGCAGCGGGTTATCGGGTCATCATTCACTTTCGCGAATCCTCTGAAGCCGCCGATTCGTTAAAGAACGAGTTGAATGACCGGAGACCGCGAAGCGCCGTACTCTTGCAGGCCGATCTCTCGGAAATGGCGCAATTCCCGGAACTCGCGGGTCGTGCGATCGGTATTTTTGGACGCATCGACGCGCTGATCAATAACGCCTCGGCATTCTATGCGACACCCTTGGATTGCATTACGGAAGCGCAGTGGGACGAACTGATCGGGGCGAATCTCAAAGCTCCATTCTTTCTGTCCCTCGCATTTGCGCGCGAGTTGGCGCAACGTGAAGGGGGGATCGTCAATATTACGGATATTCATGGCCTGCTCCCCCTGAAGGGCTTTTCCATCTACAGTATTTCCAAAGCCGGCCTGGTTGCGATGACCCGGTCGCTGGCGCGCGAACTGGCACCGTCCGTGCGAGTCAACGGGATTGCTCCCGGCGCGATCTTGTGGCCCGATAATCGGGTGAAAGATACCGAAGGGGAGCAGCAAATTCTAAGCATGATCGCTTTGGAGCGCGCGGGCACACCGCGAGATATTGCCGATGCCGTGCTGTTTTTTCTCGAGAGTCGCTATATTACCGGTCAGGTATTACCGGTCGATGGCGGGCGAAGCCTGTATTCCTGATGCAAAATCGACCGCGACCGAGGTAGCAAAAATATGCCTACCACGATGGTTCGACAATTTTCTGGCGCAGCCCTGCTTTGTCGAATTTCTCCCAAAGTTCCAAAAAGCTATCATGCGTCACCGGGTGATGTTGTGCCGGCGCGATTTCAGCGAGAGGTTCCAGGACGAAGGCGTAACGGATGATGTCATCCCGAGGAATTTGAAGTTTACCGTCGCTGATTACAAGATCGCCGTAAAGCAATATGTCCAAATCGAGCGTCCGGCCCGAGAACTTCACACATTTGTGCGTTCTCCCGTGCCGTATTTCGATTTCCCGCAAGGTCCTGGCAATCTCGCGAAGCGGTTTCTCGGATTCGAAACGAATGGTCATGTTGTAGAACGGCGGGCCTTCAAAACCGACCGCGTCCGTCTCGTACACACTGGAAAGCGTGAGATCCCCGAACAATGCCCGGATTTCCCTGAGTGCTGACGAAATATTCTTTTCCCTGTCGATATTGCTGCCAATGCTGAGGTATACCCCGGGCATCTAGGGCCTGACTCCGCGTTCGATTACGATTCCAACGTCACTGGCCCCGCGAATGGCGCCTTTTTTATTCAGCGAGAGTCGGAACCAGGGAACCTTGAATTCGTTCAAAAGAATTTTCGCGATTTCTTCGGATAATTTTTCGACCAGGAAATATTGACTTTCTTCCACGAAGGAAATCAGGCGCTTGGAGACGGCTTTGTAATCCAGTGCGTCCTCGATCGAATCGCTTTCCGCGGCTTTCTGGATATCGGTGGCCATTTCGATGTCCAGAACGACTGTCTGCTTCGACTCCCGCTCCCAGTCGTAAATACCGATAATGGTCTCGATATGCAGGCCGCGTAGAAATATAATATCCATCGGTTGTTTTTAAGTTCGCAAGGGAGAGCGCTGTATTATAACAATACGATGGAACTGCCAGTATCTTTATGTCGGAGTCTGAAATGTGGATGTGGTTGTTGGTGCCGCTCGGGTACCTGGTCGGTTCGATTTCCGCCGCGATTCTGGTGTGCCGCGGGTTGGGGCTCCCGGACCCGCGGCAACAGGGATCCAAGAACCCGGGCGCAACGAATGTCCTTCGCTACGGCGGGAAAAAAGCAGCCGGCCTGACTTTGTTCGGCGACATGGTCAAAGGAATCCTGCCGGTTGTCGCCGCAAAGCTGTCGGGTGCCGATGAGCTGATCGTGGGAACGGTCGGAGTCGCTGCATTCCTCGGGCACTTATATCCGGTATTCTTTGATTTCCGCGGAGGGAAGGGTGTTTCGACCGGCGCCGGAGTATTTTTCGGATTTCATTGGTTGCTGGGTGCGGTCGTTGTCGGGAGCTGGTTGGTCGCGGTGAGAATCACGCGCATTTCTTCTCTCTCTGCGATCATTGCCGCGAGCTTGGCGCCTGTCTACGGCTGGTGGTTGCTGGATTCCCTGCCTTTGTTTCTGGCCACTCTGCTTATTTCGGTGGTGTGTTTCAGCCGTCATCGACTGAACATCCAGCGGCTTTGGAGAGGGGAGGAAGGCCGAATCGGTGGTTCGTGAGCGTTTTACGCGATCGCAATCCACTTAGGACCGCGTTGCTTCAAACGGCTCTTCCGGGTTCATTCGAGTTGTATCGGGCTAAAGCGGAGGGATGCGATCCAAGGGCCAACGCGGGTGCACCTGAATTTCCAGACCTTCTCTGTGACCCGCAAGCAAACGCCGGTACCCCGCGTAAGCAATCATGGCACCGTTGTCCGTGCAGAACTCAAGCTTCGGAAAATAGACCCGGATCCCTTCCTTTTCGGCCATGGCATGGAGTGTGGATCGGATGCCGGTGTTGGCGCTGACTCCTCCGGCAACCACCATTCGATTGTAACCCGACTGCTGTAACGCCCGGCGGCACTTGATGGCCAGAGTGTCCGCGACTGCATCTTGAAATGCACGCGCTATGTCGGCTTCGGCCGACCCGTGCGTCGAATTGAGCAGGTTCCGTGCAAAGGTTTTCAGGCCGCTGAAACTGAAGTCCAATCCGGGCCGGTCGGTCATCGGGCGCGGAAAATGGTAGCGGTCCGGGTCTCCCTGTTCCGCGAGTTTGGATAAAGCCGGACCACCCGGATATCCCAGGCCAAGCAGGGATGCGGTTTTGTCGAAGGCCTCGCCGGCCGCATCGTCGAGTGTTTCCCCGATGATTTTGTAGCGGCCGATTCGTTCGGCTTGAACCAGCAAGGTGTGGCCGCCCGAAATCAACAGTGCGACAAAGGGAAATTCAGGAGGGTCTTGGTCAAGCAAGGGAGCGAGCAGGTGCCCTTCCATATGGTGGACGCCGAGTGCGGGGATGTTCCATGCCAGGGCGAGGCTGCGGGCAAGGGTTGCGCCGATCATCAGCGGGCCGACCAGGCCGGGGCCCGCGGTGTAGGCGATGCCGTCGATTTGCGGTCCACCAAACCCTGCCTCCGCCAGACATTGTCTGATCAGCGGGGATAGCTTCCGGATATGGTCCCGGGACGCGAGTTCCGGAACCACGCCACCGTAATCGGAGTGGAGCTTGACCTGGCTGTAGAGACTATTGGCGAGCAAGCCTCGTTCGCCGCCATAAATGGCGACCCCGGTCTCGTCGCACGAGGTTTCAATACCTAGGACATTCATCGACAGGCGCCGCTGCGCCGCTGGTCAATTTTTGATTTGGAAAACGGTTTGCTATAATATAAAGTTCTCTTTAGGGAAGGCCTATTTCGAACCAATTCATGTGAATTATATCCGACTTCTGGAATTTTTATGCCGTCTATCAGAATCAAAGAAAATGAACCCTTCGATATCGCGATACGCCGCTTCAAGCGCGCCTGCGAAAAAGCCGGGGTTCTGTCCGAAACACGCCGTCGTGAGTTTTACGAAAAGCCCACGGAGGAGCGTAAACGCAAATTCGCGGCCGCGGTCAAGCGCCACCTGAAAAAGTTGTCTCGGGAGCGTTATGCCCTGAAAATATTGCGGCGCGGAAGACCTCAAGTGTAACGAGGTCGCGATTCGATGACAGTGAGTGGAGCGGGGCTTAAGGGGCAACTGCAAGCTGACATGAAATCGGCCTTGAAGGCGGGTGACAGGAAGAAACTCGGGGTGGTGCGGCTTATGCTGGCGGCCATCAAGCAGCAAGAAATCGATGGACGCTCGGAACTGGGTGATCACGGAGTCATTGCCGTGTTGGATAAAATGGTCAAACAGCGGCGCGACTCGGCCGGGCAGTTCCGTGCCGCCGGACGCATCGATCTCGCGGATGTGGAAGAATACGAAATTGGTGTGATTCAGGAGTACCTGCCGGAACCATTCACGTCCGAAGAAGTTCTCCGAATGGTAACAGCAGCGGTTGAAGAATGCGGAGCCGATTCGGTGAAAGAGTTGGGCAAGGTCATGGCCCTGCTCAAGCCGATGATGCAAGGCCGCGCCGACTTGGGTGCAGTGAGCCGGGAGGTCAAGAATTTGTTGAGTACTCGGTGAATTCGGAGGATGCCGGGTCGGAGGGGTTAACATCCATTCTGCATCGAAGGAATGCAGGTTGGTTCGTGCGGATGCCGGACTGCAATCGCATTGTCGTAGAATATAGCAACTTTCAATTCAGTTCCGGTGACGCAGGTGTCGGTTGGCATATGCCTGGACGAATTCCCCAAACTTTTATCGATAACCTGATGGCTCGCGTCGATATCGTAGACGTCATCGATTCGAGAGTTCCGCTGAAACAATCCGGGCGCAACCATATTGCGCGTTGTCCCTTCCATCAAGAAAAAACGCCGAGTTTTACTGTCAATCGGGAAAAACAGCTCTATCACTGTTTCGGTTGTGGTGCCGGAGGCACGGCGATCGGTTTCCTCATGGACTATGCTCATTTGGACTTTGTCGAGGCAGTCGAGGATCTGGCGGGATTGGTCGGCCTCGAAGTTCCCCGGAGCGACCCGGAGGGACGGACTTCGGCGGAATCGCAGAAACTGGATGTCCTCTATGATTTGCAGAAGCAGGTTGCGGAGTTTTATGCGCACAAGCTCTTCGATCTTGACAGCGGCCGGGAGGCGGTGCGGTATTTAAGGCGGCGCGGTGTCGATGGCGGGACAGCCCGGAAATTCCTGCTTGGTTTTGCTCCGCCGGGTTGGGATGTCCTGCGTGAGCGTTTTTCGGTCGAAGCATTGAACGAAACAGGCCTCACAGTTCGAAAAGAGAATGGACAACCCTATGATCGATTCAGAAACCGGATTATCTTTCCGATCCGGGACCGCCGCGGGAGAGTGGTCGGTTTCGGCGGACGGGTGCTCGATGATTCGCTGCCGAAGTATTTGAATTCACCGGAAACAGTGCTTTTCGAAAAAAGTAAGCAGCTGTACGGCCTTTATGAATTGCTTTCCAGCAAACCCCATCCGCACCGGATCCTGGTCGTCGAAGGGTACATGGATGTGATCGCGTTGGCCCAGCATGGAATCCGCAATGCAGTGGCGACGCTCGGTACCGCGGTATCCCGCAGCCATTTGGATTTACTGTTCAGATACGCTCGCGAGTTGGTATTCTGTTTCGATGGCGACCAAGCCGGGAAACAGGCTGCGTGGAGAGCGGTTGAAATCGCGCTGCCGGCGCTGACAGAGGGAAGAACTTTACGCATCATGCTGCTTCCCGAGGCAGATGATCCGGATTCATTGGTCCGGCGCGATGGCCGGGAAGGGTTCGAGCGGTCGGTCGCGGAAGCGACCCTGTTGTCCGATTATTTCTTCAACTATCTGAGCACAGGCCTGAATCTAGGCGAACTCGAGGGTTGCGCGAATCTCGTGGCCAAGGCCAGACCGCTGATCGGCCGGCTGCCCTCCGGGGTTTTCCGCGAGATGATGGAAGTGCGGCTACGGGAACTCGCCCGGCTTGAAAACGTCGAAATCAATGACTTGGGAAGATCTGTTGATCGAAAGAGATTCAACCGGGCAGCGGTGCGCGGGCGGAAAAAATCATCTCCGATCCGTCTTGCGCTCACTTTGATCATGCAGCATCCCCCACTGGTCGGATTGATCGATAGCGCCGATCGCCGCTTGCAAGAGGCATCGTCAGCCGGCATAAGATTATTGCTCGAAGTCGCAGACATGATAAAGCAGCAACCCCGGATAACGCCGGGCGGATTGCTGGAACGGTTCCGAGGGACGCCGGAGGAAATTTCAATCCGAAAACTGGCGGAGACGGAACTGATCGTGCCAGTTGAGGGGATTGAGGCCGAATTCCGGGGCGCCTTGTCGCGGATACTGGAACAGGAAAACGAAAAGCGTATCGAGCACCTGCTCGAAAAAGCAGAGAGTGCCTCGTTGTCCGGCCAGGAACGCGAAGAACTTCGTTTGTTATTACCGTCATGGGGAGGGTTGCATTGATTATGGACTAGCCGTGAATTGTCAGTATAGCTTTCTCCAACTATAATTCGCTGTTCCGCTCTTGCAAAATGAACGTGGGAATAAGGGTCGTTAATGAACCAAGAAAATCAACAATCTCAACTCAAGCATTTGATCGCCAAAGGCAAAGAGCAGGGTTTCCTGACTTATTCCGAGGTCAACGATCACCTGCCCAATGATATTGTCGATCCCGAGCAAGTGGAAGATATTATCGGGATGATCAATGATATGGGAATCAAGGTACACGAGTCGGCACCGGATGCCGATTCCCTGATCACCGACAGCGCGATCGTAGAAGACGATGACGCCGCGGCGGAAGTCGCCGCCGCTGCGCTGGCCTCGGTAGACAGTGAATTTGGCCGGACTACCGATCCGGTTCGCATGTATATGCGGGAAATGGGCACCGTGGAATTGTTGACCCGGCAGGGCGAACTCGAAATCGCCAAGCGTATCGAGGAAGGCCAGTTTCAGGTGTTGCAGGCGCTCTCGCGTTGTCCTCTGGTCGTCGCCCATTTTCTTGCGTCGTACGATCAAGTCGAAGCGGGGGAAGTCAGAATTTCCGATATCATCTCGGATTTTATTGACATGGATCAGCCGGAATACGACGCGCATGAAGTCACGGACGACGACGAAAGCGAGGTGGCATCGGAAGAGTCCGGACTCGATCCGCAGGAGCTCAAAGACAAGGTGGCCGTACTTCGCAAGCATTATAAGACATTGTTAAGTTCGCTGAAAAGATACGGCTATCAGCATGAAAAGACCAGAAAGCCGTACGAGGCGCTTACCAAGAGTTTCGCTGAATTCAAGTGGACACCGGTTTATTTTAAAGCCATGTCCGGTGTTCTGCGCGATGCGATCGCTGAGATTCGGCGGCGCGAAAAGCGGATTCTTGATATCTGCGTCAAGAAAGCCAAAATGCCCCGCAAGGAATTTATAACCACATTCACCGAGAACGAAACCAACCCCGAGTGGTTGCAGCAATATCTGGACGGAAATGCGGACTACCGTGAAATCCTGCGCGAGCATGCAGAAGAAATTCGCCGTGCGCAAGGTAAACTGGCCGCGGTCGAGAAGGAGCACGGCTTGTTGATCGGCGATCTGAAAGACATCAACCGCCGCATGTCGATCGGGGAAGCGAAGGCGCGTCGCGCCAAGAAAGAAATGATCGAAGCCAACCTTCGGCTGGTGATTTCAATCGCGAAAAAGTATACCAATCGGGGGCTGCAATTCCTGGACCTGATTCAGGAAGGCAATATCGGTTTGATGAAAGCCGTGGATAAATTCGAATACCGGCGCGGCTATAAATTCTCGACCTATGCCACGTGGTGGATCCGGCAGGCGATCACGCGTTCCATTGCCGATCAGGCGAGGACTATCCGTATTCCGGTGCATATGATCGAAACCATCAACAAGCTGAACCGGATCTCCAGGCAGATGTTGCAGGAAATGGGACGCGAGGCCACCCCGGAGGAACTCGCACATAGAATGGAGATGCCCGAGGACAAGATCCGGAAGGTCCTGAAAATCGCCAAGGAACCGATCTCCATGGAAACCCCGATCGGGGACGATGAAGATTCGCATCTCGGCGATTTTATCGAGGACTCCAGGGTTCTATCGCCGGTCGAATCCGCCAATGTCGAAGGGTTGAAAGAATCCACCCAGGCGGTATTGGCGGGACTCACGGCACGGGAGGCCAAAGTACTGCGGATGCGTTTCGGGATCGATATGAATACCGACCATACCTTGGAAGAGGTCGGCAAGCAATTCGATGTGACCCGTGAACGAATCCGGCAGATCGAAGCGAAAGCGCTTAGAAAACTCCGCCACCCGACGCGCTCCGAACGGCTGCGCAGTTTCCTTGATATCGATTGATCTGTTTCGGGCCCTTAGCTCAATTGGTTAGAGCAGTGGACTCATAATCCATTGGTCGTAGGTTCAAGTCCTACAGGGCCCACCAATAAAATCAATAAGTAACGAATATTTTGAGCATCTCGATCTTTGTTCCGGTACAATATCGGTACACTAACCGGATCGGGGGTTCGAAATGGCTACGGTTACAAAAACTCCGGAAGGGACCTGGAGGGCGCTAATCCGGAAAAAAGGCTGGCCCTCCACGTCCAAGAATTTCCGAACCAAACGTGACGCGCAGGACTGGGCGCGACGCATCGAAGATGAAATGGTTCGGGGCATTTACATACAGCGTTCGGCTTCCGAGCAAACTACGCTCAATGATGCGCTCGACCGGTACCTCAAAGAGGTTACGCCTTTCAAGAAGGCCAGCACACAATCGGCCGAAAAGAAACGCGCTGAACAACTTCGAATCCCTCTCGGTAGCTATTCGTTGGCGGCAATTACACCGGTGATCGTTGCAGACTATCGAGATTTCCGTCTCGATGAAGGTAAAAGTGCGGGAACGGTCCGTTTGGAACTTGCCTTGTTGGGCCATCTGTTTACCATGGCGATCAAGGAATGGGGGCTTGGACTGGTCATGAACCCGGTCGCCTTGATCAGACGACCGAGTCCGGGGCAGGGCCGGAATCGTAGATTGTCCGACGGTGAAGAGGCCAGACTATTGGCCGAATGCGACGCGCACAGCAACCCGATGTTGGGTTGGGTTGTGCGAATTGCTTTGTATACCGGTATGCGACGAGGCGAAATAGCAACGCTGACTCGAGACCAGGTTGATCTGTCGCGCCGGATCATCCGCCTGACGGATACGAAAAATGGTTCCGCCAGAACGGTCCCATTATCGAAAAACGCAATCAAAGTATTTGAACAGGCGGTAAACAACCCGATTAGTCCTGACGATACGGATCTAATATTCTTCGGGGAACCCGGGAAAGACGGGATCCGTCGTGCCTACACCCTCAACAAGGTTTGGGAAACGGCGCTCAAACGGGCAAAAATCACAGGCCTGCGATTTCATGATCTCAGACATGAAGCGGTTTCACGGCTGGTTGAAAAGGGATTGAGCGATCAGGAAGTTTCCGCGGTATCCGGGCACAAATCCATGCAGATGTTGAAACGTTATACTCATTTGAGGGCCGAGGATTTAGTTAATAAATTGGATGCGGTTGATTGACAGGCACTGCTACTCAATCCAGGCCCATTTTTCAAGTCCGAAAGCTCGCTTCAATACCCCAACCTTTCCGAATAATACACGCGCGGTTCGGGTCAGTTAGTCCCCGCAGAGAACTGGAAGTCATAGCG
>JAKEEL010000270.1 GCA_022616595.1 Methylococcaceae bacterium | reverse complement strand
GCATGCTCGGGCCCGACTCCGGGGTAATCGAGCCCTGCGGAAATCGAATGGGTCTCGATGATTTCGCCGTCCTCGTCTTCCATCAGATAAGTCCGGTTCCCGTGCAGAACGCCGGGGCGACCCGCACACAAGGGCGCCGAATGGCGGCCGGTTTCGATGCCCTCCCCGGCCGCTTCGACACCGAACATCCTGACCGATGGGTCTTCCAAAAACGGATGAAACAAACCGATCGCGTTCGATCCGCCCCCGACGCAGGCGACCAGCGCGTCGGGAAGCCGGCCGGTCATTTCGATCATCTGGAGGCGCGCCTCGCGGCCGATTACACATTGGAAATCCCGAACCATCGCCGGATAAGGATGGGGACCGGCTACGGTTCCGATGATGTAAAAGGTGTTGTCGACATTGGTCACCCAGTCGCGCAGGGCTTCGTTCAATGCGTCCTTCAAGGTTTTCGAGCCGGCCTGAACAGGAACCACGGTCGCGCCCAGGAGTTTCATCCGGAACACATTCAGGGACTGCCGTTTGATGTCTTCGGCACCCATGTACACGACGCACTCGAGCCCCATACGGGCCGCCACCGTGGCGGTTGCGACTCCGTGCTGGCCGGCCCCTGTTTCGGCGATGATCCGTTGTTTGCCCATCCTTTTCGCGAGCAAGGATTGGCCTACGGTATTATTGACCTTGTGAGCCCCGGTGTGATTCAGATCTTCCCGTTTCAGAAAAATCTGCGCCCCCCCGAGTTCCCGGCTCCAGCGCTCGGCGTGATACACGGGAGATGGCCGTCCCACGTAATGCTTCAGATCGGCATCGAGTTCAGCCAGGAATTCCGGATCGGCCAGATAGCGATGATAGGCCTCGGTAAGTTCCTGAATCGGAAGGATGAGGGTTTCGGCAACGAATACCCCGCCATAGGGACCGAAATGGCCGCGCTCGTCGGGCAAATTAAATTGAAGATTTTCCGTAGTCATATGTTCTACAGTCAAACCGGCGTACCTCCGCGAGAAATGCAGCCATTTTATCCCGATCCTTGATTCCCTTGCCAGCTTCGACACCGCTGCTCGCGTCCAGCCCGTAGGGATGGACCAACTCGAGCGCGTTGCAAACGTTTCCGGCCTGTAAGCCGCCCGCGAGTATGATCGGCATCCGACCGTGTCCGGAAATCTGTGTCCAGTCAAACGGGACGCCTGTGCCGCCTTTCTGTTCGGGATGAAAGGCATCCAGCAACAGGCCGCGCGCGCCAGAGTATCGTCGTTCCATTTCGCCGATGTCAACCCGGCCGTCCATTCGGATCGCCTTGATGTAAGGGACAGGAAATGAAGCACAGAATTCCGGTGACTCGTCTCCGTGAAACTGTAACAGGTCCACGGCTACGTTTTCGATGATTTCATGAATCCGGCCGCGCGTTTCATCAACGAACAAGGCGACCACGCTCACGAATGGCGGCAGTCCGCTCACAATCTCCCGGGCCAGAGCGACGGAAACCGCGCGCGGACTCGGCGGGTAAAAAACCAGGCCGATCGCATCGACGCCTAGCATCGCCGCGCAGTAGGCGTCTGTCTTTCGCGTGAGCCCGCAGATTTTAATTCGGGTACGCCCGAGATCGTTACGATTATTCAAAGGTTTTCCAGCCATCGCGATACCGTATCATAAGTAAGGATTACCTATGCCATGTAAATTTTACAATGACGATTCCTCCAGAATCGCTCTAGTCAAACTACCGGAACACTTCAGCGGAAACAGCCTCCAGGCTTGAGCGATCCTGGCTCAGGCAGCCGGATTTTTTACCGTTGATGCCATCTGGCGCTGTATCGAGTCCCGCCCGAGTTCCTCGACGGATTGCGATAGGTCTATGCGTTACCGTGCCTTGTTTTATCTTCTGTCGTCCATGGCACGCCGATTGCTTTTTTGATGTCAAGCGGTCGCGCGAAAAGGTACGCGGCTGCGCTAGCAAACCGAGAGCATTCCCGAATGCGTTCTCTTCAGCACGAACACATTCTGTAAAGCCCCCGGAAGGTTCTTGCAAGACTTCTGCGAAAACCGAAACCATCCAAGACCCACTGCGGAGGTTAATCATGTTGGAAACGAACACAAATGAGGTGATTGGGTTAACGACGAGCCTGATTGAACACCCTTTTGAACAACAGTCATTTGGAGTTTATATGAAAACTATCAGAAATTTACTTCCCTGGATAGCGGTTTACGCCGGTATCCTTACGATCCTATTGGTATCGAGCCCTGCTTGGGTTGCGGAAAGTTCCGAGGACCAGGCTCTTGCAGTCGTTGCAACACAGGCGGGGCAGTCGGGTGCGATATTGGCCGAGGGTGACCTTAATCCGATCGATGAAAACGCGGCAGAAGCACCGGGATCGGGTTCCGCAGCTCCGGTAAAACGTCCGGACACGAACGAGCTCTACAACAAGCTGCCCAGCGAAATTATCGGCTTGGATGTCGTTGATGCCGACGGTAAGGTGATTGGTACGGTAGACGATCTGGTCATCGACAAGGCCCTGGCGAATGTCAGCGCAGTGGTTGAGATCGATCAATTCCTCGGGCTGGTGGGCGGAAAAAAAGTGGTCATACCGCTGAATGCGTTACAACCGCACGGCGACGAGCTCCGGATTGCACTTAACAGAAGTGAGTTAAAGACAAGCCCGGAATATTTGCCAGAATACTTTGTGCCGATCCCGGAGAGAGACCAGCGGCCAATTATTGATTTTTTAAGTTCTGACAACCGAAACGGGGGATATCCGACGTAGCCTCATCCTTATCAGTAGAAGAATTCCGGTAACACGTGTCGATTAGTGCGTTATACTTTTCGTACTTCGAATGCCGGCACAGATACATGGAGGCGTCCGGGGGTGGGGTGTGGGGGGGTTGCCTGAGGTTTTGACGGCAAGGAAGCTGTCTCAAAGCCTACACGGATGTATACACGGCGCCCTCTGGCAAACACCCCGGCGCCGAAATTCGTTGCGGAATGAGTATCGCCGACATCCGATACGCTCGGTACAGGTTATTATGGGCAGAGGGAGAATCGGTAATTCCGGCCGCCTGAAAAAGCTCCCCGCCGCGATTTTCGCGCCCTAAACTCACTTGACCTGATACCTGTTGAGCTTGTTGTATAGCGTTTTAATACTGATACCCAGTGATTCAGCCGCAAGCTTTTTGTTGCCCTCCAACTGATCGAGAGTCACCATAATAAGACGCCGCTCGGCTTCATCAATGGAGGTGCCCGCCAAGCACCGCGCCCCTTGCTCAGCGGCCGTTTTCGCGGATGACTCGAAAACACAAAAATGATCCGGAAATATCTCACTTTCAGCCAGTATATAGGCCCTTTCTATGGCATTGCGCAGCTCGCGCACATTCCCGGGCCAGTTCTGCTCGTTCAGATAACGGATTACCGAGTCGGATAGTTTCTTTTCAGTGCCCATTTCCCTATTCACCAGATGAACGAAATGTCTGGTGAGCAGTTCGATATCGCCGTCGCGCTCCCGTAAAGGGGGCAGCTCGATTGGAAAGACAGAAAGCCGAAAATAAAGATCCTCCCGCAACGCCCGGCTTTCGATCGCTTCATTCAAATTCCGGTTGGTGGCCGCGATAATGCGGACATTCGCCATGATTTCCCGCTCGCCGCCAAGACGTGTAAAGCTTTTCGATTCGAGAACGCGCAGTAGCGTCGCCTGAAGGTCGATCGGCATTTCAGTGATTTCATCGAGCAGCAGCGTGCCACCTTCGGCTCGCTCGAAGTAACCTTTACGTCGCTGGCTAGCGCCGGTAAATCCACCGCGCTCGTGACCGAACAATTCATCGCCGATAAGGGTTTCGGGCAACGCTGCGCAATTTAGCGCGAGGAAAGGTCCGTCACATCGGTTACTCAATTGATGAATCGCGCGCGCAGCAACTTCCTTGCCGCTACCACTTTCACCGCGCAGCAGGATATTCGCCTCGGTCGGGGCAACTTTTTCGATCATCCTGTACAGCTCGCGCATCGGTTCGGACCTGCCGATGAACCCGGCAAAACCAATGTCCTGGCTCGCATCGAAGCCCTTATACTGGGCTGGAATGGTGGACTTGAGCAAGTCAAGGCATTCCCGGAGCCGTTTCAAGTCCACCGGTTTGACCAGATAATCCAAGACTCCGGCACGCAGGCCCGCCACGGCCGTCGGCACCGACGGATGACCTGTCACAAGGATCACATTCGTCGCTGTTTTTTCGAGTTCGTCGACAATATCGAGGCCGCTTCCATCGGGCAGGACCAGATCAATGAGCACGACATCCGGAAGCGATTCGGAAAGCGCCGCGCGTGCATCCTCGACCGACTCGGCCGTGCGCACCGAGAATCCTTCACGCTGAATATACTCGGCAAGCGCCGGGGTAAAATTGCCGTCATCATCGACTATGAGTATGTCAGCCATGGGGGTAGCGTGAATCGATCACAACTGGCTTTTCAAAGCGAACAGAGCAAACATCCAGACACCCGTCGCAGGGACTTCAAATTGATGGTCTCAGATAATCGGTTAGATTCCTGAAGCGGAGTCGATATTCTCCCTCAACCCAGAAATCCGGTCAATGTCAATGGGAACAACCGGCACGAGGCGCTGCCGGAAAACGTGGAACTTCACTCGTAGCCAGCCATGTATGTTCCGCGCCCGGAATTGCCCGGGGCTATCTCCGATTTTCTCCACGCAGCAACTCCCTTCATACTGACTTTGGAGTCGGAATTCGGCATAATTCCTCCGACCTGCACAAAAGACCGACAGATC
>JAKEEL010000047.1 GCA_022616595.1 Methylococcaceae bacterium | reverse complement strand
CGAACCCCGAAGACCGTGACCGGAACCAGATTCAGACTCAACACGATGTCCTTGGCCCGGAGGTTGATCCGATATTCTTTGATAACCGATTCCAGCAATACTCTGAGATCGATCGTTTCCCGGCTCGAATCAGCCATTTGTGATTGAAGCTGGCTGAACTTTAGCAGATCCTCGATCAATTGATCCAATTTCGTACTGCTCCCCTGCAAAATTTTCACGATATCGGTTTGTTCCGTATTCAATTCGCCAACCACCTGGTCTGCGAGCAGACAGACCCCTTCATTGATCGTAGCCAGGGGAGTCTTCAATTCATGCGATACATTGCGAAGAAAGCGTTGCTTGTTTTCTTCGAGCTGTTTCAAGCGCTGCCTCAACCAATTCAATCGGCTGCCGAGATACTCGAAGTCCATCGTTCCATGAATTTCAATCGGGGACTCGAAATCGCCCCGCCCCAATATTTTGATGGAATGGTCCAACTGCCGGATCGGTTTGATGATCAGGTACACGAAGACCGCGATAAAAAAAATCGACATCGGCAGCGAAAAGGTTGAGTACGTGAATATTCGCTTTTTCAGGTCCTGATAAGAGTCATCCAGCGCACCGACCTCCTGGTTGACGAGCACCGCGCCCTGTTCACGCAGATCATGGACCAGCCGATTCAAGCCCTTGAAGCGTTCCGCGATCGTCTCCAGATCCGGCGTCTCGGACGGTGGACGACTCAACGCCCGATACAATTCGAACTCTTCGGCGGCCAGTTCTTTCATGGTCCGCCACAGCCGGTCCTCACCGACCATATTGATCAGGTCATGAATCAGCACCACGAATTCATCGTGTGCAGCTTCATAGGCGCGAAAGAACACCGCATCCGCGAGCACGAAATACTGCTGGGCACTGCGTTCCATGATATTCAGTTTTTCCAGCAGGATCTGGCTTTCCTTAGTCACACTGACCGCCCGGTAAACCGTGACCCTGCTCACCGTGGTCAGGGTGTCGATGGAATAGATGGCCAATAACAGCGCGATCAGCAGCGGAAGAACGACCAGCGCGAAGCCGAATAGAACCAAGGATCGTACCGACGGCGGCTGGAACAGCTGACCCGGCTTAAACATGAGCGCTCAATCCCGTGGACCTGAATTCGGTGGAACCATAGGCAGACCGGACTTCGGGGCGCCCGGAAACGGACCTCCGTTGCAAGACCGCCGCCCTTTAAAATCACGCACGCGACAATGAAAAGCTCATGACTTCGTCGATCGATGATGCATTCACTAAACACATCAACAGGCGGTCCAGGCCGAGCGCCATACCCGAGCAGTCGGGAAGACCCGCGTTCAGCGCCGCAAGAAGGCGCTCATCGATCGAGGGGAGCTGTTTGCCGGCTTGCCGGCGGATTTCCAGTTCCCGCTGAAATCTTTCCCGCTGTTCGCCGGCAGAGTCCAATTCCCGGAATCCATTGGCCAGCTCCAATCCCTGATAAAATACCTCGGCGCGCTCGGCGAGCCGAGGGTCATCGGCCTTGAGACAAGCCAAGGCGCACTGATTCGCCGGGTAGTCATAGACATGGCACAATCCCGTTTTGCCAAGCTGCGGCTGGACCCTGGCAGAGAACAGATACTCCTGCCAAAGACGAATATCGTCTCCGCACAGGGTCTGCGCATCCGGATCACCGGTGGCCTCGGCAAATCTCCTGAAGTCCGCTATTTCGGCAATCAGGGGATCGAAGCCGCAGTGGCTGATAAAAGCCTGCTGATAAGTGATCCGTTCCGGATTCCTGCCCGGAGCGGCCAAGCCGAACCCCCGGCCCACTAATTCATCGACTTCATCCATCAGCATTTCCAGATCGTAGCCGACCCGATACCACTCCAGGATCGTGAACTCCGGATTGTGCAGGCGACCGGCCTCCCCGTTTCGGTAGGCCTTGCAGATCTGATAAATCGAACCGCTCCCGGCGGCCAGCAGGCGTTTCATGGAAAATTCAGGCGACGTTTGCAGATAAAGGGTGCAATCATAACCCGATCCTTCGAAACTCAAACCCGAGGCGAAATAATCCAGATTCGGATCGCTTCCGACGGTCCGGCAAAGGCTCGGGGTTTCCACCTCCATCACCCGCCTCCGGTCGAAATACGAGCGGATCGCCGCCAGCATCCAGGCCCGTTTCCGCAAGACTTCCACGGAACAGCCGGGGCGCCAATCGGCATGCAGTCTGGCCGTTTCCGTCACCCGCTCGTTCAGATCGGAACAGGAATTCGAATTATTCCTTGACCCTGGATACGTACTCTCCCTTCCGGGTATCCACCCGGATCACTTCATCGGTCTGAACGAACAATGGGACGCGCACCACGGCACCGGTTTCCAGGGTCGCCGGCTTGCCGCCGCCGCCTGACGTATCTCCGCGTATGCCGGGGTCGGTTTCGACGATCTTCAATACGACAAAATTTGGAGGCGCAACCGAAAGCGGCGTACCATTCCACAAGGTCACCATGCAGACATCCTGTTCC
The DNA here is from genome assembly GCA_022616595.1 of Methylococcaceae bacterium. Classification (GTDB taxonomy): domain Bacteria; phylum Pseudomonadota; class Gammaproteobacteria; order Methylococcales; family UBA1147; genus UBA1147. The sequence continues at coordinate 4,971 of JAKEEL010000047.1, read as the reverse complement.
TTGAGCCATTTGACGGCGTCGCTGACCGCGTTGGAATCCGCTGAATACTGCTCGAACGTATCTTCGGCCATGAAATGCCAGAATTCGCCGTCGTTGTAAAGGTACTGCATGTCCCTTTCAACCACGTCCGCGCCGTCCAGGGTGTCGCCGGACTTGAAAGTTCTTTCGATGACCCGCCCGGTTTTCAGATTGCGAATTTTGACGCGGTTGAACGCTTGCCCCTTGCCCGGTTTGACGAATTCGTTTTCGATGATCGAGCAGGGGTCCCCGTCCAGGATTACCTTCAAACCACCCTTGAATTCATTGGTGCTATAGATCGCCATGCCTCACTCGTGTCGGTGTGCTACTGTAAATTGAAGCGGCTTATTATAATGAACAATCGATTCGATAGAAACCGAACCATTCCAACATGACGCAAGCCCTTCGCCGAATGCAAAGCCTAGCCTCATCCTGGCAGGAAGAACTCGCGGATGCATTTCAGAGCCTCGATCAGTTGTTTGAATACCTGGAGTTGGACAGCCGTTCGGTTCCATCCGGACACTCGCGGCGCAATCCATTCCCCTTCAAGGTCACACGCAGCTTTGCCGCGAAAATCGAGAAAGGAAATATTGACGATCCGCTGCTCAAACAGATCCTGCCAACGACCGCGGAATTCGAGAATCCTGCGGGCTTCGTCGACAACCCGGTCGGCGACCTCGAAGCGATTGCGACGCCGGGACTGTTGCATAAATATCGCGGCAGAGTCCTGTTGGTCACGACCGGAGCCTGCGCGGTCAATTGCCGGTATTGTTTCAGACGCAACTACCCGTACTCCGGAAACCAGCTTGGATCCTCGGGCCGGGGAGCCGCGTTGCGCTATATCGAGAGACGGCCGGAAATCCGGGAAGTCATTCTGAGCGGCGGTGATCCCCTGGTCTTGTCCAATTCGAGCCTTGAAGAACTGATTCGTACCATATCCGCGATCGATCATGTTGCAAGACTGAGAATTCACACCCGCATCCCGAGCGTATTGCCGTCCCGCATCGATCGCGAACTGATCCGGATTCTGAAAAAATCCCGATTGAAAACGGTGGTCGTAACCCATATCAACCATCCCCGGGAGATCGATGATCATCTGAAATCCGCCGTTTCTTTACTTCTGAGGGCGCAAATCCGGGTGCTGAATCAGTGTGTATTGCTGAGAGGCGTTAACGACAGCCCGCAAATACTCAGCGAATTGCTGGAAAGAGCTTTCGATTCCGGCATACACCCTTACTACCTGCATATGCTGGATCGAGCCGCCGGCACCGCGCATTTCGAAGTCGCCGAGGATTACAGCCGATATCTCGAGGAAACGTTAAGGAACCGCCTGCCGGGTTATCTCTTGCCGCGCTTCGTACGTGAAATCGCGGGCGAGCCTTATAAGGTCCCGATTTAGTGTCCATTTCGGCAACTTCGAGAATAGGAGATGTTCGAATATAATGCCGAATATTTGCTGAACCCTGAATTCAGCTTCCGGAGGAAAGTGACCATGTTTAGAAAACTGCTGTTGGGGACGAGTGCGGTCTTTGCGCTGTGGACCGGTCTGGATTTCTTTTTTCACGGTCTCGTACTCGGCGATTATTACAAGGAGACTGCCCACCTCTGGCGGCCGAGGGAAGAGGCGAAAATGGTGCTGAATTCCGTCGTGGTTCTGGTATCTTCGTTGATGTTCACGTTGATCTATACGATCCTCGTGAATCCCAAGGGAATGCGAATCGGTTTGGTTTACGGGGTTGTGTTCGGAGTGGCTGCCGGTGTGACCCTGGGCTATGGTGCCTATGCCTTCATGCCGGTCCCGTATTTCATGGCGTTTATCTGGTCGATCACCGGACTCGTGGAGGGAATCGCCGGCGGTGCCGCGGTTGGTCTGCTGGTGAAGGATGATTCCGCTGATCCGGTGTGAACCTGTAAAAACCGGGAACCGCGCTTTGTGAATCCATGAGTGACAGAGAACCCGATCCTTCCGTGGTCACGGTCAATGATGTCCCGATCAGCGAGCGGGATATCGCACGCGAAATGCAATATCACCCCGCCGATTCACGCGAACAGGCCTATCGGCTCGCGGCGCGCGCGCTGGTGGTCCGGGAATTGTTATTGCAACGGGCGGCCGCCAGGGGAATCGGCGAGATTACCGGACTTTCCGATGCGGAGACACGCGACGACGCGCGAATCCGGGCACTGATCGAACAAGAAGTCGAAATCCCTGAAGCGGACGATTCGGCCTGCCGAACCTACTATAAAAGTAATCTCCGGCGTTTCAAGACCGCTCCCCTGGTTCAAGCCCGCCATATCCTGATTCCGGCCGCTCCGAAGGATATCGAGGGCCGCCGCGCGGCGAAACAACTCGCGGAGCGGATTCTCGAACAGTTGGCCGAGGACCCTTCTTTGTTCGCGGACTTGGCGAAACAGCATTCCGCATGTCCCTCGAAACGCGAAGGCGGGGATCTGGGCCAGATCAGCCGCGGACAGACCACTTCGGAATTCGAGCGCCAGCTGTTTGTCCTGCTGCAGGGCCTGGCCAGCCGCCCGGTGGAAACCCGCTACGGATATCATGTCGTGGAAGTTCAACGCAAGCAGGAAGGCCGGATTCTGGAATACGAGCAGGTCGCGAAGAAAATTGCCGGGTATCTCAACGAAAGCGTCCGCCGCAAGGCCGTGAGCCAATATATCCGGGTTCTGATCGGTGAGGCCAGGATCCAGGGAATCGATATGCAGGGAGCCGATTCCATGCTGATGCAATGATCGCAAATCGGTCTCCGTATCATCCGTTCAAGGCTTTTCGGGGGAATCGATCACCGAAACCCGAGTTGGGGAAAGCTTCCAAGGGGGCGAACATTATTTAGTGTGAAAGTACATCGCAGGATGTTCTGAGGTACGAAGCGGATTATTCGCGATCGAGGTCCTTCGGAGGGTTCGTCGGGCCGGCTGCCGCAAATTTCGAATTCTCATCTAAGCTGTTTGCTATGGGGGTGCTTCTTCGACCTGTGAGCTCTTGACGGATTGTCCGTCTGTTCCATAAACGGTTGCCGCGGCTTTTAACTTTTGAATCTTGTACGTTCTCATGACGACACCGGACTTTGATCTGAGGCGCTGGCTCCGAATCCTGATTTTGCTCGCCGGCGGAAGCGCATCCTGCGGCGCGGGCGAAACCATCGTTTTCCGGAGCCTCGCCGATCAACTCGATGACCTCGCCTATCGCAATAACATAACGATCGATGGTTTGGAACTCACGGCATCACAACCTCCAAAGCGCGTGACCGGCGATTCGACCGAGCGAGTCAAGCGTTTGTTGGCCGAATTCAATTATGTCACGATTCTGACATCGGAGCGCTCGATCGAACGCATCATCATTCTCGGTGAGAAACAGGTGTTTCCGCGCGGCGTTACGCTGCATACCCGGAAGAAAGGTAAAAACCATACCATCGAAGGCCGGGTAACGGGTGCCAACGGCAAACAGATTCCGGTATCGCTGGTGATTGATACCGGCGCCGATTATCTGGTCTTGCCGAAATCCATGATGGAAAGCTTCGGCGTCGATCCGGATTCTTCCGAAACACGCAAACTGCAGACCGCGAACGGGCTGACCGACGCGCGGATCGCCAAGGTGAAAACTCTGCAGATCGGGAATGAATTGATCCCCGACATCGAGGCGGCGTTCATCGAGGACGATCAGCTCGGTGATTCGAAATTGCTCGGGATGAACGTGTTGCAGCGGTACCGCGTCACATTGGATGATCGCGAGCAGACGGTCACCCTGATCAAAGTCGAATAGCCATTGAAAAGAACCGTTATTTCCTGTTTAATCCAAGGCTTCACCTGCGAAGGGTTCATATTGGAGAGATCGATGACAAAAAAGCAATTTGCTGATTTCAGGATGATCCTGAATTGTTCCGTGCTGGGAGCGATGTTGTATTCGTCTGCGGCGATCGCGGAAAAATATGAGTGTTTGCTCGTTCAGGCCAGACCGGTGAATACCTACGTCGAAGAGGAAGCCGCGCAACAAGGTGCGTTTCCGGTCGGCGGCGTGGTACTCGAAGGAAACAATTTCGGAACCAATCCGACGGTGTATTTCGGGACCAATCAACAGCCCGCTCGGATTGAGAGCATTACCCGGAACAACGATCTCGACTCGATAACGCTGAAGTTGCCCGAAGGCACGGGTCCGGGTACCTATAAGCTCATTATTCAGAATACAACCGGTCCCTTCCTGGATAATAACGGCAGCGTTAATCCGATTTTCTGTTTTGGGTCGGTTACGGTCGGATTCGGCAGCCGGGATTCTGGCTCCTAATGAGGATGGGTTATCGGTCCGAGTATGGATTGACCGGGCGGTGAACGACCGCTTGGGGAGTTTTCCAGAGGATTGGAATTCCGCCCGGTTTTTCCAAAGGAGGATTCCGTCCGGCAGGATCTTCGAATGGTTCCCGGATTGAGTTTTGGAACAGGGCTCGGCCAGTTTTCGGATTGTTTCAGAATTCCACACGGACTTTGGCCGCGATTTCCTTGAACCAGTCCGATTTTCGGACATTTTTGAAGTCGGGGTCATTTTCAAGGTGGCCGGGCGAAGGAATTTTGAGTTGCTCGCGGGCCGTTTCGAGATATCGCCGGCAGTTTTCGACATCGCCGGACAAACTCGCGATACAGGCCAAGTTGTAGGACGCAAAACCGGATTTGATTTTTTCGGCTTCGAGGCATTTTGCGCGGGCCTCGGCGAGGAGATGCTTCTTCTCTTCGTCTCCGGACAGATTGGCGAGTGCCAGCAGCGCGACCGCCCAGTCGTTGTAAGTATTCGGAAGACCGGTGCGCAGCCCGGCCGCCCGGGAAAATTTATCGCAGGCTTCCAGTAACAGCGCTCGGGCGTGTGCGGGGTCTTCTTTGCGGGACTGCTGGTATAAGGTCAGGCCCCAGTGATATAGGCTATCGTTGTTTTTTTCATCGAGCGCGCCGGCT
>JAKEEL010000046.1 GCA_022616595.1 Methylococcaceae bacterium | reverse complement strand
TGGGTTTCCAAAGTCAGGCCGAAAAAGGTTTTCGATTTCTCCATGCCTTCGCCGCGGGCGTGGCTGATCACCGTCGCTCCCATCGCGCCGAATTTACGCGACGTATCCAGAACCAGATCCGTTTTATCGTCTTCGACAAAGGCGATGATTAATTTGAAATGCATGATCTTGAACCATTATTATCATGGGCGGGAGGGTTCGTTGGAAGCCCACCGCAAACCGCAATTCGTCGTGGAGCCGACGCCGGGCGAAGACATCTCAACAGCCGCGTCGGTCCTTACTTTTCCCGGCCACCCCGCTGCGTAATTCGGCGAATTGGGCATAGCCGAGGACCGCGATTATAGGGAATAAACTCGCGAATGCAATCAAACCGAATCCATCGACGAGCGGGTTTCGTCCGGGAACCGTGGAGGCCAGGCCGATTCCGAGCGCGGTGACCAGTGGAACCGTCACCGTCGAGGTCGTGATCAGGCCGGAATCGAAGGCCAGCCCGATGATCAGCCTGGGCGCGAACGCGCTCTGAATCAAAGCCACGCAATAGCCCGCCAGAATGAAAAGATAGTACTCCGACCCGGTCACGATCCGGAATGTTCCGAGCGAAATGCCGAACGCGACCCCGATCGAAACAGCCAACCGTAGATTGAGCGCGCGGATTGCGCCGCCGGAAATTTCTTCCACTTTCAAAGCCACCGCAATCAATGCGGGTTCGGCCAGGGTTGTCGCAAAGCCGATGCACGCGGCGAAGCCATAGACCCAGCCGTAGGAATGCCAGGAGGTTTGTCCTCCCGGGTTTCCCGATTGAATGAATTCAGGACTGGCCAACTCTCTGGCCATGAGTTCACCGAGCGGGAAGAGCGTCATTTCGAGCCCTTTCAGAAAGAACGAAATTCCAAGCAGCATATACACAAAGCCAAAAAATATCCTTCTTGCGTGCGCGATCGGCTTTCGAATCACGAGGACCTGGAAACCGATCAGGGTTGCAACAATCGGTACGACGTCGCGAACAGTTTCCAGAATCGTTTTACCAAAATCGACGATCCAATCCATTAAATCAGCAACCCGTAGAGCATCACGAAGTTCATCGCACAGAGTGCCGCGAAGGCGATCAGCCCGAAACCGTCGGCCATCGGATTGCGCGATCGGATCGAAGAGGCCAGACCCACACCGAGCGCGGTGACCAACGGCACGGTAATCGTCGAAGTCGCGACCCCTCCCGAGTCATACGCGATACCGACGATCTGTTTGGGCGCAAACGGTGTCATGACAATGATTCCGAGGAATCCGGCGATGATCAGGGTTTGCACAGGCCAGCCCAGGATAATACGAAGCACGCCCAGAATCAGCGCGAATCCGATTGCGGACGCAACGCTTAATCGCAGTCCCAAAGCGAAATTCTCCCGTGCACTCTGATCGGCTTCGATCATTCCGCTTCCGGCTGCGATTCCGGAGGCTTTGTCGGCGATCGCGATCAGCGTCGGTTCGGCGATCGTCGTGCCAAATCCGAGCGCAAACGCGAATGCGATCATCCAGGTTAAACTGCCCTTCCGGGCAAACGCCGCCGCCATCGATTCCCCGATCGGAAACAAACCCTGTTCCAATCCGTGGATCAGGAAAGTCAGGCCGACCACGACCAACGCGGTCCCGGTCAGAAGTTCACCGATGTTTGCCAGCGGTTGACGAATCACGAGCAGTTGGAAAACCAGAACGACGGCAAGAATCGGGACCAGATCGAAAAAACTGCTGACCAGATTCCTTAAGAATGGGTTCCGAATCGAAAACATAGCAGCCTGCCGCCAGGAAACTCGCGCTGTGGGATGAGTGTAACCCTAGTTCATCGGGTAGCGATGGTACGGCAGTACATCAAGGACCCGGCCCATGCGGTGCTGGGTTTGAAGATCGCGCCAATAGCGGGCGGTCAGTATCTCGCTGTGCCATTTCAGGAAAAAGCTTTCGAGTTCTCTGCCGAAACCGAGGAAGGAAATGAACTGTTCCGGAAATACATCGTTATCCGCGACATAGAACCAGGTTTCCGAACGCATTTCGTCTTCCATGCTTTGCGGGGGCGGCAATTCCCTGAAGTTGCAATCGGTCACCATGCATAGTTCGTCATAATCGTAAAAGATAACACGCCCGTGACGTGTCACCCCGAAGTTTTTGATCAAGAGATCGCCCGGAAAAATATTGCTCAGCGCGAGGTCCCGGATCGCCTGGCCGTAATCGTAAACGACTTTCCGCGCGGCCGTGGGGTCCGCCTGTTGCAAATAAAGATTCAGCGGTGTCAGGCGCCTTTCGATATAGCAATGTTTAAAGATGACCTGGTCGTCGACTAAGCGGGTGGATTCCTTCGTTTCATTGGACAACTCTTCGAGCAGCTCTTCCGAAAAGCGGTCCTTGCCGAAGCACAGATATCTGAATTCCTGCGCATCGATCAGGCGCCCCGCACGGTCGTGTTTGAACACGAGCTGATATTTGTCGAGCACATCCTGCCTGGAACTGGTTTTCGGAGGCGCGAAGCGGTCCCGGATTATTTTGATCACGATATCATAGGAGGGAAGCGTGAACACCACCATGACCAGGCCCTTATCGCCGGGCGCATGGACGAACCGGTCACTGGATTTGCTGAGATGTTCGAGCAGGTTGCGATAGCGGACCGTTTTGCCTTGTTTGGCGCGGCCCAGGACCGTGTACAGTTCTCCGGCCGCCTTTCCGGGCATGATCGATCTCAGGAATCCCACCGCATCCGCGACGCGTTCCAGATCGACATGAAAATAAGAGCGGGTGAAACTGAACAGGATGCCGGCGTCGTTCTGGGTCATCATCACCGCATCCACCGCGATCCCCTTCGCGGTATTCTTCAACGAGATGATGAAGGGCAGAGTGCCTTTATGGTCCACCAGCCTGCCGACCAGGTAAGCTCGCGTCAGCTGGTGGAATACCGGCTTGATGATCTCGAGCCGTTCGATGGTTCCGCTGAAATCGTTTCGTTGTCTGCAGGCCTTGACTTCCCGGGTGATGAATTCGATATCGGCATCGATATTCCGATAGGGCACGGAAAAGGCGAAATCCATGAGAATTTGTCGGAACAGATCGCGATGCGAATCCCGGTAGACATAGGTTTCCGCGTTCGGAGGTTCGGCCGTCAGGGGCGCCGGTTCAAAATCGACCGCAAGGAATTCGACGTCGCGGTCGACGCCCACGGTGTCGAAGATTCCGCGCGTGATCGAACTGAAAAAGGTTTTGTAGAATTCTGAATCGGGGTACTTTGCAATCAGATTCGCATAGCTCGCTTTGGTTTTCGCCCAGAGGGTTTTGTTCTTGCACAGATGCCCCAGGCGGCGCTTGATCTCCACTCTCGTGCGTTTGACCGCGGTGTCATAGAGCTCGATCCGTTCCACGGCGTCCCTTTGGCTTCCCTTCCAATCCCGGGATTCGAAGCGACGGCGCGCCTTGCGAGTGACGGCTCGAAATTCGGCGTTGTACGCCGAAAAATCATCGCAGATCGTGGATGCGATCTCCTGCGCAAGCTCGTTGAAAACGGCGTACGCGGTCATCGCGGATTCAAGTCAATGCCGCAATCAAGGCATCGCCGAACTCGCTGCATTTCACCTCGTTCGCATGATCCATGAGGCGCGCGAAATCATAGGTCACGATCCGGTTCTTGATCACGGCATCCATCGCATTCAGGATCGCATCGGCGGCCTCGGTCCAGCCCAGATAACGCAGCATCATCTCGCCGGACAGGATCAGCGAACCGGGATTCACTTTATCCAGATTGGCGTATTTCGGGGCGGTTCCGTGGGTTGCCTCGAAAACCGCGGTGCCGCTCGTGTAATTGATGTTTCCTCCGGGCGCGATCCCGATGCCTCCGACCTGGGCCGCGAGCGCGTCGGAAAGGTAATCGCCGTTCAAGTTCATGGTCGCGATCACGTCGAATTCTTCGGGACGAGTCAGGACCTGCTGCAGCGTGATATCGGCGATCGAGTCCTTGATCAGGATCCGTCCGCACGAAAGGGCTTCCTGCTGTTCCCGGTTGGCCGCTTCGAGGCCTTGGTCCGCGAGCGTTCTTTCCCAGCGTGCCCAACTATACGTCTGATCGGGATAATGGTGGTCGGCGAGTGCGTAACCCCAGTTCCGGAAACCGCCCTCCGTGAATTTCATGATATTGCCCTTGTGGACCAGCGTAACGCTTTTACGCTTGTTGGCGATCGCATATTCGATCGCGGACTTGACCAGCCGTTCGGTTCCCTCGATGGATACCGCCTTGATCCCGATTCCGGAAGTATGCGGAAATCGGATTTTGCGGTATTGATCGGGAAAGTGCTCCTTCAACAGATTGATAAACCGCTGGCAATTGTCCGATTCCGCTTCGAACTCGATGCCGGCGTAGATATCTTCGGTATTTTCCCGGAAGATCACCATATCGACCTGCTCGGGATGCCGAACCGGCGAGGGGACGCCTTTGAACCAGCGCACCGGACGCAGGCAGACATACAGGTCGAGCAATTGCCTGAGCGCAACGTTCAAGGAGCGGATGCCGCCGCCGATCGGCGTGGTCAGGGGACCCTTGATTGCGACCAGGTATTGGCGGCAGGCTTGGATCGTTTCATCCGGAAGCCAGGTATTGAACAGTTCATTGGATTTCTGTCCGGCATAAATCTCCATCCAGTGAATCTTGCGCCGGCCGCCATAGGCCGCGCGTACCGCCGAGTCCAGCACACGGACGGCTGCGCGCCAGATATCCGGGCCGGTTCCGTCGCCCTCGATGTAAGGAATGATCGGATTGTCCGGGACGTTGAGGATCCCGTCTTTCATGGTGATTTTACTGCCGTCCGCGGGAGGGATTGGTTTGGGGTCGGTCATTTCCTGGGTACTCCTGTTACTTTGTTGCTTTGTGCTGTTTGAAACAGCTGACTTGTTTTCCTGAACACCGCATCAGAATCGTAGGATGTTCCGGCGAAGGAGGCGCATCCTTCGTACACGGTGCGCTTCGTGCCTCAGCACATCCTACGATGGACTTTCAAATTGAACACCGGCTCGGCGGCAGGCGCCGTTCTAGCTGATTATAAGACAAATGTCCCGGTCATTTCTTCCCTTTGAGTTCTGATTTGTTTGAGCGAAGCGCGGGATCGAGGTTCAGAACCAAGGTGTTATTTATACGATGCCGTGATAGACCACGGTCCGCAGCAGGACGTTCCATCAACTCGCAATCTGGACTTTGGAGTCCGGTTTTTTGCGCAGGAACCCGGTCAGCTCGGGTGCGGGAATCGGGCGGCTGAACAAGTAGCCCTGAACCTCGTCACAGGAATACCGGCGCAATAAAGTCAACTGTTCCGGGGTTTCAACTCCTTCCGCCGTCACCTTTAAATTCATACTGTGCGCCATCGCGATAATGGTCTTGACGATGGTTCGGTCGTTGCGGCCGGTCTGGATGTCTCGCAGGAATGACCGGTCGATTTTAAGCGCGTCCAAGGGTAAATGTTTCAGGTATACTGCGAACAGGTATAAATTACATTAAATATCGAATCCAATTATTGTAGAATAATGGATATCTTATCTGCTACAAGGATATCCATCATGTTGAAGCTGACGTTCACCGAAGAAGAAAAACAAATCTTGAATCGTGAGCGATTTCATCATCCCTGCCCCCGCGTATTCGGAAGAAATTCGAGGTGATCTGGTTAAAGAGCCAAGGGATCCGTCATGACGAGATTGCCCGGTTGGCAGGCGTCAGCAACAAAACCCTTTACAGCTATCTAAAGGCATACGCCGAAAGCGGCTTTGCGGGGGCGGGGAAAGTGTCCTTCCATCGTCCGCAAAGTCAGTTGATCGCCTATCAAAGCGCCATCGCAAGTTCATTTCAGACGGATCCTCCGGCCACGATCAACGAAGCCAGGCATCGGATCGCGGAAATAACCGGGCTGAGCCGTTCTCCGACCGCCATCCGTACCTTCCTGAAACGCTGTGGGCTCAAACGCTTGAAAACCGGTGTACTGCCCGCCAAAGCGCAACCCGCAGTCCAGGAGGAGTTTAAAAAAACACATCGAGCCGCGGTTGAACGAGGCGAAAGCGGGACTGCGGGCCGTATTTTTCGTCGATGCGGCTCATTTCGTGTACGGCGCATTCCTCGGATTTCTGTGGTGTTTTGAACGCGTCTGGATCAAGGCGCCTTGCGGCCGGCAGCGTTTCAACGTGCTCGGCGCGATCAATGCCATCACACATGAAAGGCAGTCACCCTCGTCAATTCGACCTACATCAATTCTCAGAGCGTTTGCGAGTTGCTTGAGAAACTCGCCGAGCTACCGCTCGGAGTCCCTGTCACCTTGGTCCTCGACAACGCTCGTTATCAGCGTTGCGCCTTGGTACAAGACCTCGCTCAACGGCTCGACATCGAATTGCTGTTCCTGCCCGCCTACTCTCCCAACCTCAATCTTATCGAGCCCATCTGGAAGTTCGTCAAACAACAGTGCTTATACGCCAAATACTACTCCGGCTTCAGCTTATTCACCGAGGCCATTCGGTCCTGCCTCGATCAAACCAATACCACACACCAATCGGCCCTCACTTCCCTCCTGTCCTTGAATTTCCAAACTTTCAATAATGTTCAATTATGACTGTGCTTGGTATACCAGATCGAGCCTCGATATTCATGCCGGTGCAACTCGACATGCCGGCGCAGACGGGGCTTCAAATCCGCGACCCGGTACCACAGAGTACTGAACGGTGACTCGCTCAAGGAATAATTCCTGGAATCAGCGCCACCACGACCAGAGCCAAAGCCTGAACCAGTCGATCATTTCGTGGGTCCAGATCCATAGGATCGTTGCTCTTCCCACACCGATTTTGCCGATCCCCTGCATACCTGGCCGCAGCGCCACGTCGCGTTCCGGCAAAGCGGCTTCGACCCGGAACGCGTTGTAGCCTTTCTCGGCATCGGCGAGCGCGGTGATTTTTTCGACCACCAAGGGAAAAAGTTTGCCCGGCAGGCTCGAAAGCACCAAGGCTCCTTTTTGTCCTTTCTCGATGTACGCGATTTCACGTTCATCGACCGTCAATACGATGCGATAACCGTCCAAGGGTGCGATTTTGAACAAGGTCTCGCCGCGTTCGACCGGTGATCCCAGGGATTGGCTCAGATCGCCTTCGATGATGATACCGTCGAATGGAGCCAGGATCCGGGTGCGTGCCAATTGTTCACGGACCAAATTCATTCGGGCTTCGGCCTCGGCGATTCGGGCGCCGGTCACCCGGACTTGCACGCGATCTCCGTTGGCCATGGCCTCGCGATATTCGCGCCGGTGTTTGGCCTTCGCCGTTCAGTCTGAGCAGTTCCAGCGCGAGATCCCTGTCGTCCAGAGTAGCCAGTACTTCGTCCTTTTTGACCGAATCACCCGCACGGTGCTTCGATGATGCGACGAATCCGTCGATCGATGCGGCAACGACCCGTTGGATTTTCCCTTCCAGAACCGCATCTGCACGAACTTCGAAATCGCCTTGGAACAATGAGGCGAAGACCAGCGATGCGGCGACACCCGAGACTGCGAGTTTGGAGGCGATGTTTTTCGGTCCGAAGATTCCGCCGATCCGGCGTTTGGCGGCATCCCGGATTTTCTCCACAAGCCGCGCTTCATCCCGCTTTTTCAATACCAGAAAAGGCGTGATTAAAGCGGCTATCAGTTCGCAAAATCGAACATCATCGGCCTTGAAGGCCCGTTCGCTGCGACTTTCGAGAGTCAGCGCGCCGAAAATAGAGCCCTGATCACTCAAAGGAATGGTACAGACCGATCCGCTTCCGAATTTGCGCGCCAAGTCCCGATGTTTGCGTGTGATGGTCCATCCTGTTTCTGGATTGTCAATTGGAAACACTAAAATAGCATCCTGATCCAGGGCTTCATCCATCGCTTCCTCGATGGCACCGATCAGTCTGCTCCGGGAGTCGAAACGGGCGCTGTTCGATAACGCGATCACACGGCAATACCGGTTTTGTACAATGCCGAAACTCACGCGTTCGCAATCCAGCTCCGTGACCAATTCGATGCCCAGAGCGTTCAGGGCCGCATCGAATGTCGATTGCTCGAAACACGACGCGAGAAGTTTGACAACTTTCGCATAAAGTTCGGATGCCGGGGGCCGCTGAAGAAATCGGTTTCTCAGCCGATGCGATCGCGAGTATCATGGCCCCATGACGAGGACTCATTTCAATTCAAATAACCGGTTTGGAGATCGGAGCGGATGAACATCCAGGACAATCGGCCAGCATTGGCGGAAAGATCGCAGCTCGGCGTGTATGAAGTCCGCGAGCTGATCGGAAGGGAGCCGCTGAGTTTGATCTACAAGGCCTGGAACCATCATCTGAATACGCCCGTCCGGCTTCGGGAATATTTTCCTTTCGGCCTGGCCAGGCGTTGTGCGGACGGGATTCGGATTGAAACGGGTTTGCAGGAGGACCGGGAACGTTTCGCAAACGGACTGTCTGAATTCCTCCGCGCGGCCGAAAAGCTCGCGGAGTTCGACCACAGAGCGCTTCCAAAGGTTTTGAACACACTGGAATTCAACGCTACCGGCTATCAGGTGATGAGCTTCGAGCAGGGTCAAAGTCTTTCGGCATGGCTCGAATCGGCGTATTCCTTCAAAGAGGATCAGTTGCGTCTCCTTTTCGAAGCTCTTCTGGCCGGGTTGAAAGCGGCTCACGAGCGCGGCCTGGTGCACGGCATGATTTGCCCCGAAAATATACTGGTGCGCGACAACGGCGATCCGGTATTGATCAATTTCCCGGCTGGCCTTCCACGAATTGCAAGAAATGCAAGCGAATTATCGGGACAACTGCGCGAGGGTTATGCATCGGCCGAACAGTACCGTCCCGATCATCTTGCAACTCCCGCGGACGATCTTTATGCGCTGGCCGCGACTCTGTATCGCGGTCTCACGGGCCGCACCCCGCTTTCGGCACCCGAGCGCTTGAAACTGCTTGAAAACGGGAGACCGGATCCGGCCGCGCAATCGATTTCATCGCCCGCACCCTGGATCAAGGCGGTTGACTGGATGCTTCGGCCCGAAGCGAAAGATCGGCCGCAATACGTGAGCCAGGTCGAACGGTTTTTGATCGAAGTCACGCAGGAATCGCAATCCGATCAAGAGTCTTCAGGCATTGGGACATTCAGATTGACTTCGGTCGGAAACACGATAATGAAGACCGGGTCCCTGATTGCCGCTGCGCTTGTGATGATCCTTGTTGCCGGGATTCTGGTCCGAACTTTCCAGGCCCCGGATTTCCCTGGAAAACGGGATGCCGGCGATCCGGCCGGCGGCATGACAGCGGGCGCCGCAGCGCCAGAAAACAAAGATCGAGGTCATTTCGAACCCCGCGCGGAATTATCCGGGTCCAAGACTGCGGGCCGAATCGAACAGGTCATGAAAAGTACCGGCCCTTCAACGAGCGCGTCCGAATACCCTTCGCTCGATTCCGGCGAGGCTGACCGCATCGCATTGAACGTTAAGGAACCGGAACCGACTGTGAATTCAGACAACGAATCGCCGATGCCGGAAAAATCGCTCGCGAAACCAAAGGCTCCATTGAACCAGGTTGAGTCGGACCAACTCGCGCCGGCCATTGCCGGGCACCTTGCGGCCGCCGAAAAGAATCTCGCCGCGTTCAATCTCACCACTCCGAAGGATCATAACGCTTATTCGGATTACCAGGCGGTTCTAGGGTTGGATCCCGCGAATCCCGAGGCACGCTCCGGAATCAACCAGATTCTGGAACGCTACCTTTGGTTGATTGAATCGGCACTTCGGCGCGGCAGGCTCCGGAATGCCGAGGCGTACCTGGCCCGGGCGGAAGCCGTCGCAGCAGCCTCGCCGGCGCTTGATTCCGTACGCTCTAGGCTGGAAAAAGCCAGAAAGGCCTTGTCGGATCGCGGTGACAAGAGCTAAGAAAATCGATATTCTCCATTACCCATATACCGCTGCACGGTGCATTGCACAGCGGAAGCACGCCGCACTTGCTATCGTTCGCGGTGCACCTGGGTAAGCTGACGTACCATGAACCAGTGGAACCCCATGCCGAGGAGTACGGTCACGTGAAATAATTCGTGCGATCCGATCACGCCCGGCAACACACCCGGAAATTGGAAGTAATCGAGTAATGCGCCCGCGGTATAGGCGACCGCACCATAGATCAGGTATTTGAGAAATCGCGTGCCATAGCGCTGATACAGACACACCGCAGATATCGTCCCCATCCAGCCCATGCCTAGATACAGGGTTAAACTCAGCCATTCGGCGATGTCATGAATGAATATGATTTTCAGCGTCAGGCCGAATAGCGCGAGCCCCCACATCACCAACAGGATTCCCCAGCCTCGCCATCCTTCGAACAATAAGCCGTGGATCGGGGTAAAGGTACCGGCTATGAAGATAAAAATCGCGGCATGATCCAATCGCTGGAATACTTCACGCCCGAGCCCGCCAGGCTGCAGCAAGTGAAAAACGCCACTGATGGTCAATAGCAACACACAAGAAAACACATAAATGGACAGCGCAATGAGTCGGTTTCTGCTGGCGCGTTCCAGGTATACACGGTAGCCGCCGATAATCGCGAACATCCCGGCCGCGGTCAGATGGCTCAGAGAACTGAACGGCTCGCTGAAGCCGGGAATCGGGTAGATTGGCGTCATCGTCGAATCCTGTCGATCTGATAGAGCAAAATCGTTCCGGCCAGCGCTTGAATCCCGGCTCGGGCAGCATCGGCCCTTCGCATTCTCATCCGTGATATACCCGGTTCCACGAATGCAACGGGCGTTTTATGCCGGTCCGGACAATGTCTTGGTGTTTCCCGTCGGTCTGCCGGACGCGATCGGGATATCGTAACCCTCGCTACTCATTTGTGCTCGGGTCAGAACAGCGGCTTCGGGACGAACAGGTTCGGCGCCCGCCCCCTGCGATGTTTGCTTCGCTCCCTGGAAGGAGAATAGTTGTCTCTGTAGAAAAGAGGATTGGAACGGTCCAAGCCTCGAAGGAACCGATAGATGTTTGACCATGATTCCAGCTCCTTCTGAAGCGCTGATAAGATAGTATTCATGGTTTTCGCTCCTGCAACAAATAACACGATCAATTCGAGCGGCCGAAAGAACGGATTGAGTCGCTCATCGGCACCGCCCGCGAATTCCGTTCTCGAACCAAGCCAGACTTCATTGCAATGCCTGTAACGGCGTTTCAACCACGCTGCCTGCCCTCGATGATCGGCACAAATATTAGACCATTCATTTTGCGCTTCGTTACCGCTGTCAGTCGTGTGCACCTGCGATGTCTTCGACCGAACGGAAAAAATAACTCCTAACCGCGTCTCCAATTCGTCGATCCGGCGACATCCTCGAGGATAATGCCGCACTCCTTCAAGTCCTCCCGGATGCGATCGGCGAGACTCCAGTCCTTGTTGTTGCGAGCCTGGATGCGCTGCTGAACCAGTTTATCGATCTCCCGGTCCGAAAGCCCCGCGCCCGAGGGTTTCCCGGCTTTCAGATATTGCTCCGGATCTTGCTCCAGAATCCCGAGGATTTTCCCGAGCGATCTCAGCACTCCGCCCAAGTGATTGGCTGTTTTGCGGTCGACAGGCTTGCTGCGATTGATTTCCTTGGCGATCTCGAAAAGAACCGACAGGGCGACCGGAGTATTGAAATCATCGTCCATCGCGGATTCGAATTCCCTTTCATAATCGCTTTTCATTGCGTTTGAAGAATCGCGGGCTTCCAAGCCGCGCAACGCGGTATACAGGCGCGTCAAGGCCGCCTGGGCTTCATCGAGCTGCTCGTCGGAATAATTCAGCGGACTCCGGTAGTGACTCGACAGGATGAAGAAGCGAATCACCTCGCCCCGATACCGTTCCAGAACTGCCCGCACGGTAAAGAAATTGCCGAGCGATTTGGACATTTTTTCTTCGTTGATGCGCACAAATCCGTTATGCATCCAGAAATTGACGAAGGGGCGGCCGGTGGCCCCTTCTGACTGGGCAATTTCATTTTCATGGTGAGGAAACTGGAGATCCATGCCCCCTCCGTGGATATCGAAATGTTCCCCGAGGCATTGGGTCGACATCGCCGAACATTCGATATGCCATCCGGGACGGCCGGCCCCCCAGGGCGAATCCCACGAAGGATCGCCGGGTTTGGCCATCTTCCATAGCACAAAGTCGAGAGGATCTTGTTTGGCCGAATCGACTTCCACCCGTTCCCCGGCCCGGAGATCGTCGGGATTCTTGCCGGACAAGCGGCCGTAAGTCTCGAATCTGGATACCGAATAGAACAAGTCCCCGTTCGTCCCGATATACGCGTAGCCCTTGTCCAGCAAGGCACGGATCATCTCGACGATCGCTTCGATCGACTTCGTGGCACGCGGTTCGAGATCCGGCGGGAGCACATTCAAGGACCGCTCGTCCTGATGCATCGCATCGATGTAGCGCGCGGTCAGGTCTTCGAAGGGTACGCCGGTTTCGTTTGCCCGTTGGATGATCTTGTCGTCGATATCCGTGACATTCCGAACATAGGTCACTTGGTAGCGTTCCCGCAAATAACGCGCGACGACATCGAAAACCACCATGACCCGCGCATGACCGATGTGACAATAATCGTAGACGGTCATTCCGCAGACATACAACCCGACCCTGCCGGGGACCCGCGGTTTGAATTCCTGTTTTTTCCGCTGGATCGTGTTATAGATCTTCAACATCGAGCTCGGTTTGTTCAAGCGAATGACTGATTGATAGGGTCCAATCTTACCCTTTCGAACGACAAAGAGTGAAATTCGGTCACCGGGAGCGCGCATGGTACCGGAAAGCATCGAAAACGACAAAAGATACCCCCAGGGCGCGCGATTCCTGGAAGGCGTCCCGCTTCGGGCTACAACTCGATGACGCGGCCTTCCATGGCCAGATTGAAGCCGATCTCACGGCATTCCCGGGGATACCTCGCGATCACATCCGCAAAAACGGCTTCCAATGCGCGATCGGTGCGGGTCGGTTCGTAGTGTGTGAAAAACAGCTCCCGGACTCCGGCCAACCGAGCCATTCGAACGCTCGAATCGAATGTTCCGTGGCCCCAGCCTTTCTTCGCCTCATATTCTTCGGGCGTATAGGATGAATCGGCGATCAACAGATCGACGTCGCGCATACCATCGAGAATGCTCCGTTCCTGCTGATGAATCAGGGATTCATATTCTTGAAATTCATCATCGTCCGGTTCGTAGATATTCCAATGCGGCTCGTGATCGCCGGTAAAAAACACCGATTTTCCCGAACATTCCACCCGGTACCCATAATTCAGTACCGGATGATTCATCAGGGTCGGCGTAACCTTCGCGTTCCCGACGCGAACCGTTTCACCGGCTCCGATCGTGAAATAGCGGATGCGGGCTTTCAGTTCCGCTTCGCGGATCGGAAAATAACTGTATTGAAACTGCGTCGATAACGCGTGTTCGATCCCTTTTTGAGCCACCACGTCGTAGCCGCCGTAAATGTTGACCTCGTTTCCGGGTATGAATAGAGGATTGAAAAAGGGCAGCCCGTGAATATGATCCCAGTGGGTATGGCTGATGAAAATATGCGCGACGAGCGGCACTTCACTCATCAAGGCCTGCGCAAGCGGATAGATTCCGCTGCCCCCGTCAAGAATGATCAAATCGCGATCGCCGGTACGGATCTCGATGCAGGTGGTATTCCCGCCGTAGCGGGCCATCGCGGGTCCCGGCGTGGGGATCGATCCCCTGACTCCCCAGAATCGTATTTTCAAGGAGCGGTTCCGGAGATCCTGTTTAGATGCCGGCCTGGGCCGTCGCGTGATCGAGATGCACCGAAATATCCCCCAGATATTTGATCAGATCACGCAGGTCCATACCGAAGCGGTCCGCAACGCTCGCCGGCAGATCCGCATCCTTTCCGGTGACTGGCTCGCCGCAGCCGAGCGCCTTGCTGATCTGGTTCGCCGCGATCACCGAATCGCGTATTTCATTTCCGGGTTTTTCGATTTCGTGATGTTCGCCGATGCATCCCACGAGCGATTGGGGAAAATTCCATTTTTCACCGAGCATCGCGCCAATCAGGCTATGGTCGGCCCCGATGAGGTGCCGTTCGGCCCGGAACACGGCGATCCCATCCGAGCGGGACCGCTCGATGATTCTCGCGAAGCCGTGCGGATTGAACTGGGCGTAAACAACCTTCCCGATATCGTGCAACAATCCTGCGACAAAGCAATCCGAAGCATCGAAATCCTTGTGGTTGAATTTCTGGTGCAGCAGCCTTGCAATGGCCGCAGTCGAAAGAGAATGCTTGAGGTAGCCCTGGGTATCGAATCCGGCCTTGTTCTTTTGCGGCAGAATTCCGAGGGTTGCAATGCTGAGGGCCATATTCTTGATGGTGTTGAATCCCAGGTAGACCACGGACTGATGGATCGATGTGATTTTTCGCGGCAGACTGAAATAGGCCGAATTCAGAAGCTTTAAAATTTTCAGGGTCATGACCGGATCATGCTCGATCACCTGGACCAATTCCTTGGCGGAACACGATATGTCCGAAGTCAGTTTCAATACCCGCTGGACGCTCGCGGAGAACGCCGGCATCCGGGCGACCATCTCTTCAAGCTGTTTGTGTAAATCTTCAGTCATTCCAAAGCGCTTTTCCGGCTTCTTATAAAAATAGTTAAAAATCCCGCGCGATACAAATCGGATTCATTCTCAATCATTCAATCCCGATGCGAAGCTAGCGATCGGACGGAATCGCGGCGGTTCTTTAACTGAGACTGCAAAAGCCTTAGAATGCCCCGCTGAATTAACCATGAGGAACCGAACGTGCGCCTGAAAACGATTTTGCTATCCTGCCTCATACTCCTTCCCGCCCTGTGCCATGCCGGAGATCAAGCGATGCCAAGCCCCCCTGAAGTGAACCTTAAGACATCGCTCGGTGATGTCGTGATACAACTCGATCCCGAAAAAGCTCCGATCAGCAGCCGGAATTTTCTGGAGTATGTGAAAGCCGGATTTTATGACGGCACGATTTTTCATCGGGTGATTCCGGGTTTCATGGCCCAGGGTGGCGGCTTCGACACCGGATTCAATCAAAAACCGACGCGCGATCCGATCAAGAACGAGGCGGATAACGGATTGAAAAACGTCCGCGCATCGGTCGCGATGGCCAGGACCTCGGTCCCGGACTCGGCAACTTCGCAATTTTTCATCAACTTGGTCGATAACGGCTTCCTCGACCATACCTCGCCGACCATGCAGGGCTGGGGCTACGCCGTGTTCGGACGGGTCGTCGGGGGAATGGAAGTCGTCGATCGGATCGCCAATACTCCGACCGGCTCGCGCAATGGGCATTCAGATGTCCCCTCGACCGATATCGTGATCGAAAAAGCATCCGTGCTCCAGGAATAGATTGGCACCGGAACCATGCATCCGGAAACGCTGTTCATTTCCGATCTCCACCTTCGCCCGACGCGGCCGGCAGTTACCCGGAAGTTCCTGGATTTTCTCGCGAACCGGGCACGCGGAGCCGCGGCCTTGTATATTCTGGGAGACCTGTTCGATACCTGGGTAGGAGACGATGACCCTTCTCCGCCTGGAAGAAAAGTCAAGGCCGCCTTACGGCGCCTCACCGATTCCGGCACCCCGGTCTATTTCCAGCACGGCAACCGGGATTTTCTGATCGGAAAACGCTTTCTCGAAGAAACCGGGCTCAGGCTTCTTGAAGACTATAGCGTGATCGATCTGTACGGATCGAGGACATTGCTGATGCACGGAGACCTGCTCTGTACCGATGATCTTCCGTACCTGGAATTCCGAAAAAAGGCCCGCAGTCCAGAATGGCAAGCCGAAGTGCTCTCGAAACCGGTGTCGCTTAGATTGGCTTACGCGCGCTGGTACCGCTTGCGAAGTTATTTTCACAAACGCAATAAAACGGCAGAAATCATGGACGTGAATCCGCAGACGGTCGAATCGGTCATGCTGCAACACCGTGTCCTGCGTCTGATCCATGGCCATACGCACCGCCCGGCGGAACATCGTATCGAAATCAACGGCGCGCTTGCGCAACGCTTCGTGCTCGCGCAGTGGGAACGGGGCGGCACCGTACTCGTGTTCAACGAGCAGCGGCATTGGATCGAAGCTTTGACTGGCTGATCCCGCGTTATTCAACCGTGGCCGCTAAGCCAGAAAGAGTATTTGGACAAGCAACGAACTCATCAGCCCGAAGCAACCTTTGCTTCTGCGAGGCCTTCCTTGCGCATCAATCCATCCAACAGCGAACTGTAGGCCGCGACCCCGCGCGATCCGGGAAAACAGGTCGAAGCCGGGAGCCCGGCCTGGCTCGCATCGCGAAGCTTGGTATCGATCGGAATGACCGAACCCCAGAGATGCGCGCCGTATGTTTCGCGCAGCGCCTTCAGAGTCTGTACCGATGCGGAGGTACGGCGGTCAAACAGCGTCGGAACGATCGTATAGTCGAGCGCCTTGTTTCGAGATTTGCAGATCATCTCCAAGGTAGCCACCATCCTCTCCAAACCCTTCATTGCGAGAAACTCGGTCTGAACAGGAATGATCAGGCGCTTGCACGCCGCGAGCGCATTGATCATCAGAACCCCCAGTAACGGTGGACTGTCGATCAGGACGTAATCATAATCCGGATCGATTGCGGTCAATGCCCTGGAAATCACCAGGCCCATCCCGTCGAATCCGGAACCCTTGCGCTCGACGGAAGCCAGGGCGGTGGCCGCGGGCAGGACGCTCAATCCCTCGACGGTGCTCGGCTGAATATAGGATCGAGTCCGCGCGGCCTTGCCTT
>JAKEEL010000269.1 GCA_022616595.1 Methylococcaceae bacterium | reverse complement strand
CTGCAAACGGCGGGGCATGACGAAGCGCGAGCGAAGATTTGGCCACTTCCCCGACCTTGTGCCGGCGGGAGAAGCGCGCTGCTTTTCTCCCGTACTCAGTTTGATACTACAAAAAAACAGCGGACATTCCGGTTCCTTCCGAAGGAACACAATTGCTGAGAGCGTTCGAGTTTGTTATTTTGGACTGATCCGTGCCTTGTCAGAAATAGCGCGTTTGGCAATTCACGGACGATCGGACTGACACCAGCCTAAATTTTAAAAGAACCGGAAAAACCATGCGACATCATTCAGTCATTCAATGGCTTCTTCTAGCAGTACTCATTTCGTTAATTCCGGCGCAAGCGCTGGCCGGGGACGGAGACCCGGAATCCGGCAAGCGGTTGTTCGCCAAATGCCGGGCGTGTCATGGCGCAGACGGCGATCCGCGTGCTTATGCCGAAAGCCCCGTTCCATTCCTGGGAGGGCAACACAGCGAATACATTGTGATGGCGCTCAACGGGTACGCGGGCGGTACGCGAATCCATGCGGGAATGCAAAGCAGGGTCGAAGGCTTGTCGGCACAGCAAAAACAAGATATCGGGGCCTATCTGGCTCAATTTGAACTGAAAGCCTTTTCGGTCCCGCGCTCCGATACACCTTCGGAGATTGAGCAAAAGGTGGAGAATTGCCGCAGCTGCCACGGTGAACGGGGCAACAGTTTCGTGGCCGGTTTTCCGAGATTGATCGGCCAGAACCGCGATTATCTGATCAAGGTAATGCGCGACTACAAAAACGCAAGCCGAAAAAATCCGACGATGGTCTATATTATGAATAAAGTCTCCGAAAATGATCTGGTCCGGTTCGCGGATTATTATTCGAGTCAGCCGGACGGCTTGAGCCCTGTACCCTGATCTTCAATTCCATAAGAGACGCGTTCAGCCGCGATTGTTCGCAGATCCGAAAACCCGGTTCGATCATAAGACGCCCGGGATCGCGCGCATCGAAGGCCTTCAAAACCGGTATTTCATTCATTATCGGTAAAACCCGTGCCGCCAGAACCTGAATGCGCTACGATCGATTTGGCCGGATCTGCGGCCGTGATGGTCGGGCCGGAGGGGGACTTGGCGCAAGCACTCGTCCTCCTGGGTTTGACCAGCGGACCCGTGTTGGTGCTGGTCGGCGGGGCGGGATCGTTGCATCCGGACGCCGCGGAACCCGTGTTGCGCAAGTTGTTTTTCGAAGTATTGGCGCCACTTGCCGAATCCCTGCAGGCGATCGTGATCGACGGCGGCACGGATTCGGGAGTCATGAAACTGATGGGAGCGGCCCGTTCCGAAATTCGGGGGACTTTTCCTTTGCTCGGAGTAGCGTCGGTCGGTACCATCGACCTCCCGGAGCATTCCGGAAACGGCCCGCAAGCCGCCGCATTGGAGTCGCGGCACAGTCATTTCCTGATCGTGCCGGGAGACCGCTTCGGCGACGAGTCGTCCTGGATCGCGCGCGCGGCCAGCCTTTTATCCGAGGGACGCCGATCATTGACCGTGGCGGTCAATGGAGGATCAATCACCCTGCGTGATATTTCCTTCAGCATTCTTGAAAATAGACCTGTTCTGGTCGTTTCAGGCAGCGGCCGGACCGCCGACCGGATCGCCGGCGCTTTGGCCGGCGGGGAACCGGATCCGGAAATTCGGGCATTGGTCCGTTCCGGTTTGATTCAGGCCGTGGAAATTGACCGGGAACCTGCCGATTTGACCCGGACATTACGGGGCTGGTTGATCCGCTGAAGGACAACAAATCGTGCTGAGGCGAAAGCGCACCCTGATTTTCGGAGCCGGACCGACGGCCGAGAGGCTTCGAGCCATGCTCGGTGCTTCCGGACTTGTGCTCCGAACGGTGTCGGACTTGCGCAAATCCAGACTTGAAAAATCCGCCCGCTTCGGCGGAATGATTCTGTGTACCGATGAATCTGGCGAATGGCCGCTGGTATTGGAGTCGCTCGGTGAATTCTGCAAGCAGAACAGCGGTTTCTCGAAAAATCCGTTCCGGGTCACTTTGCTGAGCGCGAAAAGGAATCCGCCGGTGGATCCTTCGGCTGTGCCCGGAGCAATGCAAACTTACGCGCTTTGGATCCGGGTCCTTTCGATACCGAACATCGCGGCGCGCCGCTTGCTGCGCCGATACCCGCTGCATCTGGGCGCGGACGGAGCCTTCGGGCAAGCCGTGCACGTTCTGATCGCGGGATTTTCAGACTTGGGGGTCGCGATCGCGCTGCATGCGATGCGAATGGCCCATTACGGTTCAGGCCGACCGGGATTTACGTTCGCCTGCACCGATCCGGAACGGCAGCGCGGCGATTTTCTGTCTGAATTTCCCGAGGCTCTGCGTGTCGCGGAAATCCATTTCGTCGACCTCGATTTGCGCGACCTCAAAACCGACATTCCGGTTACTTCTGTCTACCTATGTGAAAAAACTGCTTCGGAAGAGTCCATCCGGATTGCGCGATTCATCGAGTCCTTGCGGCGCCGCCAGAATGCGTCCCCGCCAATTTTTCTGGAAATCGGGGACGCTCGGACCACCCCTGATTTCTCAATCTGGGACGGGCAGACTTATCCCTTTTCCGCGTTGTCCGAGGTCTGTGAGTCGGACGTTTTGTTCGGCGATCGCGAGGACGATCTGGCCCGGATCGTTCATGACTATTACCGGGACAGCATCGCCGCGCAGGGCCGTCCACTGGAAGGAAACCCGGCCGGGGAGTCCTGGGCCAGGCTGGACGAATCCTATCGGCAGGCCTGCAGACACCAGGCCGACCACATGCTGGCCAAGGCGGCCGCGATCGATTGCCGTTTGGTACCGGAACAGGAGTCTGAATTTTTCGTTTTCGATCCTCGGGAGGTTGAAAAACTGGCCCGGATCGAACATGATCGCTGGAGCGCGGACCGTCATCTCAACGGGTGGAAGTTCGGTCCGGTACGCGATAATGACAAGAAAATCCATCCGGAACTGATTCCTTACGATAATCTTAGCGAAGATATGAAGGATCTCGATCGTTATACCGTGCGTCTGATGCCCGCCTTGCTCGGCAGGAAGGGATTGGCGGTCCGCCGCAACCTGATTGTTGCGGTGATCGCGTCACCCGATCGCGGCAGACCCGGCAACCGTTATATCCAGTCGATCGATTCTGTATTCAAACGACTCACCGGCCGCAATCCGGATCGAACCCTGGTCCTCGCGATCGACTTGGCCGATGAAAGTCAGAGGATTCTGGCCAGACGTGCGAACGAGAAATTCCGGGCCGCTGTCTGGTCGCTGATCGGTGAACCGCTCGATAACCTGTTGACGGGACCGGGATCCGAGCCGCATAGAATCGCCTGCCTTGAAATGCTGGCTCACAGCGAGCGGCGGATCTGTCTGGCCGGCCGGAACGAAATCGCCGGCTGGCAAAGGCGGCGCGCGAACGTAGTGTTGATTCTGGAGCGGGCGGCTTGGCAGAACCGCGGTCGGACCGCTCCGGATTTCCCGCCGGCGGATGTCGATCAAAGTGCCGCGTGTACCGGATTGCGCCAAGTCAGGCTTGATCCGGAAACCGGATACACGGGATGGTCGTTTGAGTATTAGATTACTCGAAAATATCGGATTGGGGCTTTTCGTTCTGCGCGATTGTTCCCGGTTATACGGGGACATCCTGCTCGGGCGGAACCGCCTCGATCTTAAGAGCTTCGTGGACGATCTGCGTGAAACCGGCCTCAGTATTCTGTTCGGCGTGACCCTGGTTGCTGTGATTGTCGGACTGATTGTAGGCAAGGAAACCGAAAATATTCTGAGCACCCTGAACATTCCCGGTTTATTGATCGGGACCATCGGATTCGCGATCGTCACAGAATTTGCGCCCTTGCTGGTCGGTCTGTTCGTCGCGGGTCGCTCGGGGGTCGCACTGGCTGTCCGGATCGGCTCGATGGTGCTGAACCACGAAGTCGATGGACTCGTGGTCTGCGGCATCAATCCGATTCAATACACGGTCGGACCCATGCTGCTTGCGATGCTCCTGATGTCCTTCGGTCTCGCGGTCTGGACCGACCTGATCGTGGTCGGAGTCACCGCGACCTGGCTCTGGTTCAACGCCGGGATCTCCTGGTCGTTTTTTCTCGATAGTCTCAAATCGGTATTGGAATTGACCGATGTGCTGATCAGCGTAGCCAAGCCCATCGTGTTCTCGGTATTCATTGCCTTGATCGCCGCGGTCAACGGTTCGCGGGTCAGTCGCCGGGTCGAAGCGGTTTCGAGGGCCGCAACCCGGACCATGGTCAATGCAATCGCCGCGATCCTGCTGATTAATTTGTTGTTTGTCCTGCTGAATTAGGGCCATGAGCAGCGTGGTTGAATTCGAAAATGTATTTCAACATGCGAATGGCCGCTCGATATTGAAGGGAATCAGTTTTTCGATCCGGCAGGGGGAATCATTCGCGCTGCTGGGGCCGAACGGCGCGGGTAAAACCATGCTGCTCAGGTTGATCATCGGTCTCGACCGGCCTTCGGCCGGCCGGATCGTGGTGCTCGGCCAGGATTATGACAGGCTCACGGCGGCCGAGTTATCAAGGTTCCGCCCGTCTCTGGGCATGGTATTGCAGGGAGGAGCCCTGTTGAACGGATTGACGGTCGCGGAGAATCTCATGTTACCCTTGCGGGCAAGCGGGCAACCGGTGGATTCGATGTGGCGTAAAGCGCGTCTGATTTTGACCCAATTGCGTCTGGATGGCCTGGAGAACTTGCATCCTCACGAATTGTCCGGCGGAGTGCTGCGCAAGGTTGAATTGGCCCGCGCCTTGATTCAAAAGCCGAAACTGTTGCTGTGGGATGAATTGCTGGATGGGCTGGATCCTGCATCCGTGATCGAAATTGAAGATCATCTCGCGCGGGAAAAACGAACCCGGGACATGACCGTCCTGTTCACGACCCACCAGACCAGCGGGGCGCTCCAGGTCGCGAACCGGGTCGGTGTTCTCGACAATGGAAAATTATTATTTGCCGGGGCGGTCGGAGAGTTATCCAGAATCGGCGACGGGGATCCGGATCTCAAATACGCGCTCAAGGGATGGGTGTGAGCGGAATCGAGCGCTTCTATTCACCGCCCGAGATCGGCGCGCCCGGACGCAGAGAAGGATTCAGGAGGCGGCGTGATTTGTTGTTCGCCGGAATATTTTCACTCGCGATGCTGGCCGCTCTTTTGGTTTCCGCCGTGGTTCTGTTCGGATTGGGCGGGGAAAAGATCAGTTTAATGACCGAATGTCCGGCTTCGGGCGGCGTACAGCCCGGAACTCCGGTCATGCAGGCTGACTACAGGATCGGGAAGGTCGTCTCGGTGGAACCTAAAATAATCGGCACAAGTAAAGGGCCTCCCTTCATGCTGTCGCTCCAGATCGATCGGACCTGGCGGGTTTCCGCCAGAGATAAATTCGTGATCGGATCGGCCGGGCTGCTGCAGGGAAACGTCGTCAATCTGGTCAGCTCGCCGGAAACGAATGCCTCGAACCTGCTGTCGGAGCCTGGTGGAATTCTTTCCTGTGAGGTTGAAAGCGGCCTGGTTGCAAAGCTCGACCCGATCGTCGCGAGCATACAGCGGCAGATCGAAATCCTCGAAGGTTTCCTGGTCACGAAAGACGACGATTCCGGCGACGTTCGGAAAACCCTTTCCGGGATTCTGGAGAACCTGCGTCAGGTCTCCGAACACCTGAAACACCAAATGGCCGCGATCGATCCGAAGGAAGTCGGCGAACTGGTTGGTTCGGCGCGCGCCACGGCCCGAAATGTCGAGAGAATCACCGCAACCCTGACCCGCCGCTCGGCTGAGATCGACAACGCGGTCGCGGACTTTGGAAAACTCGCGGACCGGCTCAACCGGCTCGTGGAAAAAAACGATCCGAAGATCGAGCGATCGCTGTCGGATACCCAGTATATGCTTCAGGAACTTGCGACTGCCATGACGCCGATATTGAACAATCTGGATGAAACTTCGCAAAATCTTAAAGAGCTTTCATCCGATTTGCGGACCAACCCCGCGACTGCGATATGGGGACGGGAGTTGCCTGACAACGCTCCGGCCGACAAACCATGATCGATTCTTCACGGCATTTGTCGGGCGGATTCTTATGCGCCTTGTGCGTGATATTCGCCGCGTGTCAGTCCGCGCCTGTTCCTCGGGAGACCTATTATCAACTGGCACCCGAAATTCGGCAGGAGACTCCCGATCCCAAAGCATGCGGGACCATTTTGGTCGGACGGCTCGCAACCCGTGGATTTGCCGGGGGACGGGGAATTGTTTTCCGCGACCGGGAAGATTCGCTGGAAATCCAACGCTACAGTTATCATCGATGGTCGGAACCGCCGGCATCGATGATTCAGGACGCGATCGCCCGTTCGATGCGGGCTTCCGGTCTGATCCGTTACGTGATCACCCCGGCCGAAAGGGCGAATGCCGATTGGATCGTTTCCGGAAGTCTGATACGCTTGGAACATTATCCGAATTCGCTGCCCGCGAGAGTCGAGCTCGAGGCGGAACTCGGACTGGTCGCAGCGAATAGCCATGAGACCCTGCTTCTGGAACGCTACCTCGAAAGCGAACCCGCGGCCAGTAACAGTATCGACGATGCGGTCAGGGCATTCAATAAAACATTGGAACGATTGCTGGTGCGTTTCCAGAAGGACGCGCGTACAATTTTGATTCTCAATCGCTTGGCTTGCCGATAACTCGTTGACAGGTAAGCCCTTGGTTTGACCAAGGGACTCCCAAAGTTTGACATTTAGATTCAGTGACAGTTACCTCCTCTGGTATCCGCCGAGTAATCCGGAAGCGGTTGGAGGCCCCAACCAGGGGCAGATTGTGCTGACATCGCAGGGTTGAGCCGGAAAGGGTGGAAGAGTGGACTT
>JAKEEL010000268.1 GCA_022616595.1 Methylococcaceae bacterium | reverse complement strand
GGACATGGCCTACCTGGTCACCGATCCAGCCACGGCGGCTGAACTCGCTTTGTTTCGCGATACCGGCGGCAGCTACCCGTTTGCGGACGTTTCGCCGAAGGGCGGATCATTACTCGGGTTTCCCCTCGTTACCAGCCGCTCGAGTCCGAGAGATACCAGCGGCGGACAGATGGCTTTGATCGATCCTTCGCTAATCGCCTACGCGACCGCAGGAATCACCCTCGATACGGCGAATGCGACCGCGCTGCTCATGGACGACGGTCCCGGCACCCCGTCCAATCTCGTTTCCCTTTACCAGACCGATTCGGTCGCGTTCCGGGCCGAGGCCCTGGTCAACTGGCAGGTACAGACGCCCGGTGCCGTTGTCGTCATTACCGGATGCAACTACGCGTAATGACGGAAGCGCTCGAAATCGTTCCGGCCGGCGCACTGTATTCCGGCGCATGAAGAAGGAATTCATGGAATCGCTGGCCGCTGTCATCGCGTCCGCGATGCGCGAGGTTCTGAAATCCCGCGACCAAAGGATCGCTACGCTTGAACAACGGCTCGCGCTCGTCGAGCAAAACGCCAAAGGCTTCAGGTACCGGGGTGTCTGGAAGGCCGGAGAGATGTATCAACCGAACGATTTCGCAACCCGTGATGGGTCTTTGTGGCATTGCGGCATGGCTACGGATACGCAACCCGGCAAATCCGAAGATTGGGTTTTATGCGTAAAAAGGGGCCGCGACGCGAGAATAAAGCCGTGAATCTTCCAGCCCCGGAGCAAGCCGTCGCCATTCTGAATCGAATCGTCCGTTCTGTCTGTAACGCGCTGAACGCGACGTTGATGGATTACGCAACGACAAGATTGCTAATCCAACGCGGCGAGATGACCAAGGCCGAGATGGCGTACGCTTACGAGATCGATTGCAAGCCGGGCGCGGACGGCTTCCCGATCCTTGTGGTTCGCGCGGTGTTCCCGAACGGGCATACCATCGAGGTACGCGAGTCGTTGCCCTTTTGCGGAATGGAAGTTGAACGGCTTCCGCTACCGGATAGAGTCCACTAGCCGGGGGGGAGTATTCCAAGAATCGCGGAAGCGCTCCACAACGACCGCGCGAATCAAATTTTCACGCGTGCGGAATGAACGATTCAGCATTCCAGTGGAGAATCTGACCTGCCTTTACTGTTCGAAACCGTTCGAGCGGCCCGTTAAAACCGGGCGAATTCCGGATTATTGCTCCCCCGGATGCCGACGGTTGCGCGAATTTAAAGTTCGAGCGATCAAAACCAGGCTGCAACAGCTTTGGGACCGATTCAGCCGTTTGAAACATAACCCGAGTCCCTTTAAAGACACGAACGGACGCACCCAAAACCAACAAATTGGGGATCTTGAGCGCGAAATCCGCGACAGCGAAGCCGCAGCCGCAAAATTGCTCAGCGACCTGGACACAAACCCCGAGGCCTGAAACGACCTACCCGAACATTCCTAACGCGTTCATGGCGCGTTCAGCTTGCACCCCGGTCTCGCGCCGGGTTTTTGATTTCCGCGACCGGAAAAAAGCTTTCTTTTTTTGCTGAAAGTAACTATAATTTTTATAGGTTCATTAACAGCTTTGCATGGGCGCCAATTCTTTCCCGATCACGCGAGAACGCGCGCTTGCCCTTATTCGGGAGGCTGTCCGTTGCGGTAATGTTTTAATTCCAGATCCTCCCGATGGAGGTGAATGGTACAGACTGATGTCGAGACGCCAAGTCGATTTATGCCTCAAAGAGGGCGACTTGATTGAAGAGCCCGATATAGACGGGTATGGTCATGTACGCTGTGTCTTGGAAAGGTTTGGAGCGGGTCTCACTGTGCGTGTGCATATAGCGTTAATGAAACGAGAAGGTGCTTGGATCATTACAGTCATTGAAATAGAGAATCGCCGATGAACGCCTATCATTACGTCCAATGCGGCCTGGACAATATATGGCTGCGAAATGGCTTCGAAATTGTAGAAACTTCCTATGGAAAGTCGGTGAAAATCGATAGACCCGATCAGCTGGATGCCGCCATTTGCGAATACCTCACCAAGAAAGCCGCGCCATTGACGGGGCACGAGTTCCGTTTCCTTCGTCTCCAGCTCGATATGTCTCAAAAGCGAATAGGGGAACTGATGGGAAAGGAAGCACAAACGGTGGCTTTATGGGAGAAATCGGAACAGGTCAATCAAGAAGTTGATTTTATGATCCGTCACATTTACCGGCAGACGGTTATAAATGTCAGGCAAACCTACGTTGAATTGGTTGATTATCTAAATGGGTTGGATCGAGCGGAGCTTGAAAACCGTTTGACCTTTGAAGAGACTGAGAACGGCTGGGAAAAAGCTGCTTGACCGTTAATCGAATGAAAACCCGGCCCGCGTTTTTTTTCGTGATTCCGAAATCGGTATCTTGGTTGGAGGCAATCTGCATCAAATCGCGGATTCCTGGCTTCGAAATATTCGGTCGGCGTCGTAAAAGAATGCTGCGAAGCCTGCGCGGCGGAATGTTTATTCGATAATTAAAAAGCGATCAATCCTATGCCCAGAGAACCTGGCTTCGGCCAGGTTTTTGTTTCCGAGCGCGCCGCGATCGGTAAGAACCTGTTCAATATTCTGCAAGTAATTCATCGATCACAGGGTCCATCTTCGACTGCGTCCCGGCCCATTTCGTAAAATAGGCCATGCTCATCGATCCGCCGATATGCTCATAAATGGCTTTGCCGATTAACAAATTGCGTTGCTTAAGGATCAATTCAGCGTAACTTAAATAGGGCGCCATATCCCAGGATCGGCGCGCCGTGTAGTGCAGATGATATTCACAATATTCCGGCAGGGGCGCATCGAAAACCTGCGTTTCCACCGCATGACGCCAGAATCCATCCTGCAGCACATCGAGGAAATCTTCCACCATTACTTTCGGATCGCGTTCAATACAAACGAAAATCAGGGGGTGTTCTTCATAATGGACCTGCTTGACCTGGACCGAGGTGCAAGCGGTCATTGCAAAATAACAAACTGGCAGAGCATATCTGGCCGTTTTTAATGCGTTGCGGATCATTTCATTGCGCCTCGCCCACTCTTGCCGATCTCGGCATCTCCCGCGACCTATCGTCCCGCGCTCAACAAGCCAGCTACCAATCAAAATTCGTCTGTGTGCGATGCCTTTCAAAGGTTGACCCGGGGTTGACCCATGAAAAGCGGCGTTTTGAAAATCAGATTTTTTATGTCGAGAAAGTATCTGCAAGTTCCTGTTTTTACGCTGGTACCGAGGGCCGGAATCGAACCGGCACGGTGTCGCCACCACCAGATTTTGAGTCTGGCGCGTCTACCTGTTTCGCCACCTCGGCACAGGCGCGAGAGTATAAATAAATCACGAGAATAAGGCCAGAATTTGTTGATCTGCCGGGCCGTCCGGATAGGCCGGTTTGCTGCGCGTGCAAGCGGTACCTCGGGTTGCCCAAACATGTCCTACCGATTTATGAAAGCCGCCGAACTCGGGGGCTTCGATATTCAGAAAGACGCTTTGAACCTGTTAAACTCCACTGTGATGATGCGCAAGAGCGATTTTCGCTATGACCTGCCGAACCGCCTGATCGCCCGGAATCCGCTGGAAAACCGGACCGCAAGCCGGATGTTGACCCTCGACGGTAAAACGGGTGAAATCAGGGACCTGCGCTTTCTGGATCTGGTCGATCTGGTGAAACCGGGCGATTTGCTCGTGTTCAACAACACGCGCGTGATTCCGGCGCGTTTGTTCGGGAAAAAGCCGAGCGGTGGAAAGGTCGAAATTCTGGTCGAAAGAATTTTGCACAACAAACGGATGCTTGCCCATACCCGCTCCAATAAACCCATGCGCCCCGGAACGGTGATCGAACTTGCGAGTGGAAGGGTTTTTGTGCTGCTTGAGCGGCGGGGTGATCTCTGGGTTCTGGAACACCTCGGCAACGAGTCGATCGGGAAACTACTGGATGCCGAGGGGCATATCCCCTTGCCGTCCTATATTCGGCGTCCCGACCAGGACCTGGACCGCGAGCGTTACCAAACGGTCTATGCCGAAAGACCCGGCGCAGTCGCGGCGCCGACCGCGGGACTGCACTTCGACGAAAATATGATTCAAAAACTCCGCAGCAAGGGTGTCGGAATTGCCTATGTGACTTTGCATGTGGGCAGTGGGACTTTTCAGCCGGTCCGGGTCGAGAACCTGGAAGAACATCGTATGCACTCGGAAGTCTGTGAAGTCGACGCATCGGTGGTGTCGGCGGTCAAGGAGACGAAATCCCGGCGCGGCAAGGTGATCGCGGTCGGCAGCACATCGATCCGGGCGCTGGAAACTGCATCGCAAAGCGGCCGCATCGAGATCTTCACTGGAGAAACCGATCTATTCATTACACCGGGTTTTCGTTTTGCCTGCGCCGACCATCTGCTGACCAATTTTCATCTGCCCGAGTCAACCTTGCTGATCCTGGTCTGTGCCTTCGCGGGCTATGAAGCGGTGATGGGCGCGTATCGTCACGCGGTTCGGGAGGAATACCGCTTTTTCAGTTACGGCGATGCGATGTTTTTGACCCGCGCGGGATACGAAACCGCTCCATTCAGGCACCCGAACCTCCGATGAAATGTCGTCCCGCCTGTGGCGCCTGTTGCATCGCGCTTTCAATTTCATCCCCGATCCCGGGGTTGCCCGAAGGAAAACCTGCGGGTACCCCTTGCATTCATCTGACCGGCGAATATCGATGCAGCTTGTTCGGCCGAAAGGAGCGGCCTGCGGTGTGCTCTGCATTGCAGCCTACGGAGGATCTATGCGGCGTGGACCGCAACGATGCGTTGACGAAAATAGCCTGGCTCGAAAAGAATACCCGCCCTGAAATTTCCCGAGGCTTGAAAATCCGGGGAGCAACCGGTCGCTAGCCTCCAAGGCTACCGCATTCGATCAGGGAACTTGCCAAGGTATCGGATTATACGAAAAAAAACGGAGGCACGAGGCCTCCGCTTTTTCGATGCGTCGATTGATCAAAAGACGGTCGGGTTCAGAAAATTCGAAATGTTGTTGCTGTTCGACTGCAACGCGAATTTGTTATTGCTTACGAAGTTGATTCCGCCCCCGTTTTTGGCATCTGTTACATCGAGTTGCGCCAGGTTGTTGGTCTGTACGGTTGGAATGCTGACTCTTCCGTCGATCGGGGTGACCTTGTTGTAAAAGTCCGGGGAAAGGATGTCGATTCCGCCGAAGAAACCTTCAAACATGCCGCCACGAATGTCCGCCATCGCTTCACGGTCGAGTTCCCGGTCGGCTGCCATATCACGGATTTCTAAAGTTGTCATGGTCGTATCTCCTGCTAATTCATTAATGTGTTGGGTAACTGTTTCGTTTCAATTCGAAGCGATGGATTCGCCTGTCAGGGATAAGGCAGGTACCGTGCCAATCCGATTGTCGAGCGATTATGTGTATCTATGCCATTGTTTTATCGGAAGTAATGAATTCCTATGGCGACATGGGATGATCGGGTTGTGAAAACGGGAGTGTTGCGATTGAAAATACAATCGGCATAATCAGTTGTTCTTCTGGAAACACTCTTGACGTGAATTTCGAATTTTTAACCGGCCGGCGCGAATTATGGAAGGACCGCCCATCGTTCCACCGCGGCGCGATCGAAGACCACGGCGCTCAAGGGCCGGTCATCGGTGATCAAGGCGGCCTCCGGCAGCTCGGTCAGACGGTGGCTTCGGGTCTTGATCCGCCCGGCAAGATCGTGCAATGTCGGGGGAATTGCACCGATGGCCTCGAACAGATCTCCGCGGCCGTTCGTCGCGACCAGCAGAAAATTGGTGCGGCTGACGTTAATAATCCAAACTTTGTGAAAGACTTCGCCGAGGGTGCGGATCATCCTGTCGACGACTTCGGAAGTGCTCAGCCAGGAGTGGACATTCGCGAGCGTGACCCCATCCGGATTCAATCTCGATTCGACCAATCGAAAAAATTCCAGGCTGGTCAGGTGAGGAGGGATATACAGGTTGTGGTAGGCGTCGAGAAGCACGACATCGAAGCGCGTTCGACTTTGAACAAGATAACGCCGCCCGTCGCTGGTGTTGATTCGCAGATTCGGGTAATTCAGACCGAAATACCGGCACGCCATGCTCACTACGGCCGGATCGATTTCGGCTCCTTCGAACTGAAAGTGAAATCGATCCCCGAGCGTTTCCTGCCAGACCCGGTACGCGGTTCCGCCCGCGGACCCGATAATGGTAATGGACTGATGTTTTTTCCACGGCTGGAACAGCGGCGCGACGATGAAATAGTCCCAAACCCCATCGGTCAGGACCTTTTGCGGGTGATAAACCGATTGCACGCCGTACTTCTGGTCGCGTTTCAAGCGATAGAAACCTCGACCGTCCCGGATGACCCAGACATGTCCGTAAAGTGACTCGGTCTGGTATACGATATCGGCCTGATTGAACAAGGTACCCGGAACCCGATAAACCAGGAATATAAAAATTGCAGCGAATAGCCAGAGGATCGCTTTTCGAAGACCGATTAGACTCAACAGCAGCAGGATTCCGGCAAACAGGAAGATCGTACGCTTGCATCCGATCCACGGAACGAACAGCAGGGTCGGCAGAAAAGTCCCGAGGATGCTGCCGATCGTCGATGCCGAAAATACCAGGCCAGCGACGCTCCCGCTCGCTTCGATTCCGGAACTGAGCAGCCGGACGATCGACGGGCTGATCATGCCCAGGACCATGAAGGGGACTGCAAACAGGACGATGCTGCCCAACAATGAATTCACGACCAGCGAAACAAGATCTTCCTCGATGCTTGCGCTGATCGCTTGCAGCATCCAGGGCGCGATCACGGGGATCAGCGCCAACAGGAACGATGCCGACAACAGCAGCGTAAACAACCATTCCTTCGAAGGATAGTGGTCCCCGAGTTTGCCGCCGAGCCAATATCCGAGCGCGAGGGCCGTCATCACGACGCCGAGCAGATTGGTCCAGACGAATACCGAGGTTCCGAAAAAGGGCGCCATCAACTGCGTCGCGGTCAATTCGACGGCCATGATGACCATGCCGGAGAGAAAAGCGCTCAGCAGCAAAAATGTTTGATCACTGCTTTGAACCGGATTACTTCGATTGAGTGGAAAATCGACCATCGATGGTTAAAGCGGAACGCGTGAATGAAGTCAAAGTGCGCGGCAGGCGATAGTAAGCCCGCCCTCCCGGCCGAGGCGGGAAGGCGGGTCTCCGGATCCTACAGCACCTTGAGGTATTCCAGCAGCGCCTTCTTCTCGTCCGCGGAAAGCCGGGTGCCGAATTCATGGCCGCAACGGCTGTTTCCGGAGTTGCGTCCGGAGTCGCCAGCGCTGCAATCGGTCGTCCGGTAGGTATAGTCGAAGCGGGTCTGTTCGGCGGCCAGGCCGACATTCACCGAATCATAGGCCGGACCCACCTTGAACGAGGTTACCCGTTCGGCCGCCGGTTTCAGGAGTTCAGCGAGGCTCGGCACCGAGCCGTTGTGGAGATACGGGGCGGCCGCCCAGATCCCTTCCATCACCCGGGATTCGTAGGCGAAGGAGGGTTTGCCGGAGACCTCCGGCTTGCGGAACGCGCCTTTCAACTGATCGATCGTCGGTCCCAACAGCCTGCGCAGGATCCTGGCCTTGAACTCGAGTTTCGCTTCCGCCTTTGCGCTCAGCAGGTCCGCGGAGAGATGCTGGAGGAGGGTTCCCATGACTGCCGTTTGCAGGACATTGACGGCCAGATCCATGGATTTGAGCGGCTCTTGCGAGAGAATCGGGATGTAAGCGCCTTCCAGCACGCCGCTCTTCACCCGCCACCCGAGGATATTGTATTCCCTGGAATCCGTGCCGACATCCTGAACCGGCGTGGCCCAGGTGTTCTTGTTCAACAGCCGAGGCTGACCGCGCCGGATTCCATGGCATTCGATGCAGCCGCCTTGGCCGGTCTTGCGGTCGTAGATCTCCCGGCCCGCGTCCGCGAGTGACTGATCCACGGCCCAAGGCCATTTCGGCGGGCCGATCTTCAGGACCAACTCCTCCAACGCTTCCAGTCCCTGAAAATTCGCCGAATTGTCGGCCAGGAAATCGAAGCCCAGGAGTTTCCCTTCGTTCTTCCGGGGGTGGAAAACCGCGAACACGCCATAGACCTCGCCGGAATTGCGGGACAGTGCCAGAATCTTGTCGCCATTGTCCGCGAAGCCGGGCCATTGCGTCTTGTCCTGGATTGGCGCGTTCCAGATGAAGGGATAGCGCACCGGCGCGTCGGCGACTTGTATGTTCTCGGGAATCATATAACTCGGTGGAGGACCGATATCGAGACCGCTGACCCGATTGAAGATCATCGCCACGGCGTCGAGCCGCACGGGTCCCCAGGGTTTGTGCTTGGGCAAGGCGCGATCCATGATCGTATGGTAAGGCGTGTACCAGGCCCGCACCGCCTCGCGCAGTTTCGCCTGCTCTCCCGCCGCCGGCGCGGGGCCGAGCACGGCCCGCGCGAAATCCGCGAAGGCTTTTGGATCGCTCAGCACGGTATTCACGGCGCTGTCGAGGTCGGCCGCGAAGCTCTGGAAATCGGCGAAAGCCGGGCCGCCGTCAATCCGGTAGGCGGTGCCGCCGACCTCGATCTGGCGCGTGTGGCAGGCGGAGCAGGTCATGCCGAGGTCTTTGCCGCTGCCATCGACGCTGAAACCCACCGGAAGCCCGGACGGTTGGGCGTCCTCGTTCGGCAGGTAGCCGTACCGGACGAGGCTGTCCGCCATGAATGGTTTGCCATCCGGCTGCTTCAATGCGGTGAACCAGCGCAGCGGCATGAGCCGCGAACCCTGGTCGCGGCTATAGAAATCCTTGCGGGCCGCCG
>JAKEEL010000267.1 GCA_022616595.1 Methylococcaceae bacterium | reverse complement strand
CCGTTCTTATCCATTAACGTATCCGTCAGATACAATGCGCGGCGCGGATGACGATTGCACCCGACCGTTTCGGCAAATTCGTTTAAAAATCTGCGATTCTGATACAGCACACGGGTACTCGCCAGAATGGTTCCGGCGAGTACGACGGTCACCAGCACCGGGAACGATAAATGATCGAGCAGGTCGCTGATATTGAGGCGGCTCATGTCGCTGCGTTTCGTCCTGCCGCCGAACACCAGTTCGGACAGTTGACTCGGAACCTCGAATTTCCGGGCGATCTCCTCGCTTGAAAAGCGCTCCAGTTTGTTCGCCGGATGGCTCAGGGAT
Source organism: Methylococcaceae bacterium (assembly GCA_022616595.1). Classification (GTDB taxonomy): domain Bacteria; phylum Pseudomonadota; class Gammaproteobacteria; order Methylococcales; family UBA1147; genus UBA1147. The sequence continues at coordinate 2,782 of JAKEEL010000267.1, read as the reverse complement.
GATTTTCTAAAACGTTCGATGATCAGCAGGTTGAATTGTTTGAACAAGGACGCGATCGAATCATTGACCGTTTCTACGAATGCTTCGGGCGATGCATTTTTGCTGTCCGAGATCCGATCCAGGTGTTCGATGCAAAAACGGTAGTCCTTCTTGATTTTCCATTTGATGAGCCGGCCCGGCTTTTTGCCGAGCAAGGCATCATGGACAAAATTGAAAAACAGCTGCGCATTTTTATGCTTTTGCATTTCCAACATCAGGTTGCCGATCGCCAGACAAGCCAATTTGTCCGATATTTCACCGCGATGGAACAGGATGCGCAACAATCCCGGGTCCTCTATCCGGGTCGCGATCCCGGAAAAGTAATCGAGCAGCGCAATATTGAGTTTTTGGTTTTCCAGAACCTGCCCGTAGGGTGAAATGGACCCTATTCGAATCGCCTCCAGTGCCAATTCGGAGGGCTTGGCCCTGGTCAGCCGTTCAGCGAGATTCGGAATATGAAGATAAGATCCGCATTCGCCCGCAAAAATACCCATGTGGTCGTCCGAACCGCCGGCTAATATCTTCGGTTTATGCGGGTCCACGCCAAACTCCTCGGGATTCAATCGGTGCTTCTTCGCGTAACGGTGGATCTTTTCGGGTGTCAGACCTTGCGCCCAGTTCAAGGTCAGCACGCTCTGCCAAAGGTCTCGTTGTCCATTCAAGACCTCGAAGCGCTCGAACATCACGGCCAATTTTTCGAACAAAGCCGGATCGATCCTGTCGTTGCGGGTATAGAAATACAAGGGATGCGGCAGAATCACGGGAATATTCTGTTCCGCCGCATAGTGCAGAAACTGATAGATGTCCTTGCGCTTCCGCAGCAGTACGGGCTCCTGCTGGCGGGTAAATCCATAAGTCAGAATGTGCACAAACAAGTTGTACTCGGGAAAGTGGCAGGTGAACTCGGCGCCGGTCAATACATCCTGGCCTTTCTCCAACAGGGCCCAGCAGGATCTCGCGTTGTTGTGATTGGTCATGGTGATGACATCACACGCATTGTTCCGCAGGCATTTGACCAGTTTTTTGGTTTTCAGCCAGGTTTCCGGCAGCTTCAGGATGCGTCCCCACAATTCCTCCGGAGTGTCGCTGTTGTGGTCGTGACAATGCAGATCGATTTTCAAGCAATCTTCCGGGAGGAACCTTTTAGATTCTCCTTCCAGGTATCGACTGAATTCCTGCTGCAGCGATTTTCGAAATTCCCGATCGCAAGGGTTTGAATCAAAGTGGATCATGCCTTTTTCACCTCATCGAATGGGGTTTGACGAACTCCCGGCACGGGGCTTCTCGGAAATACTTTCTCGATCAGCGGGAAACGGGCTGCCAACATGGATTTCAGCATTTCCCTCTTAATCCACCGATTGGTCAGATGGGGGCCGCTCCACCACCATCCGTCTTTTTTCATGGTGTCAGCCGCCTCGACGATGCGATTCATGACTTCCTCGAAATCTTCATCGCCGTAGTCGTGACTCATGATCAAGCGCCCGCTGCCGATCCAGCTCAACGCGAGCCCCCGGTCGCGTAGATAGTACTGAAACATCCAGTTATACCGGCCTGGCCGGGTGTACAGGATCGTCCAAACCGAAACCAGATTGGCGATTCGGATCGGCAACCCGGCTTCTTCGAGTCTTTGATTCAAGCGCCCGGCACGCCGATTCCAGAGATCATCGGCGCTTCGATAGCCCTCCTGAATTTCCGGCTTCTCGACCTGCTTCAGGAATTCATTCATCGCCGCCATCACATAGGGATGCGAGTTGAACGTGCCGCGCGCAAATGAGATGTTGACCGGCTGATGGTCCTTGAAGCGTTTCATCAGAGAATGCTTGCCGCACAGCACACCGACCGGCAGACCGCCGCCCAGCGTTTTGCCATAGGTCACGAGATCCGCCTGCACGTCGAAGTATTCCTGGGCACCGCGGTAAGCAAGCCGAAATCCGGTGAACACCTCGTCGAATATCAGAACGATCGACCGCCGGCTGCAAATTTCGCGTATTTTCTTCAACCACCTGGTATACGTGTCCCGATCAAAATTCGTTGACCGGTCGCTGCAGATCAACGCGGCATCGTTGGCCGCGTCCGAATTCGGATGCAGTGCCTGCAGCGGATTGATCAGAACGCAGGCGATATCTTTGCGGGTCTCGAGAACTTTGAGCGTGTGGCCGCTCAAGTCCCTCAAGGTGTAGGTATCGTCGGCCCGGCGCTGATTGCCGATGCCGGGCTGAACACCGTCCCACCAGCCGTGATAGGCGCCGCACAAGCGAACCAGATGAGTCCGGTTGGTGTGATAGCGCGCGAGCCGGACCGCCTGCATGACCGCCTCGGTGCCCGACATATGAAAGGACACCTCGTCAAGACCTGATATCGCTTTGAGTTTCTCGACATTCTCCCGGATCAGCGGGTGGTAAGGCCCCAGCACCGGCCCGAGTTTTTGGGCTGTTGCGAATCCCTGCTCCAAGCACTCCTTGTAAAACTCGTAGCCGAATACATTGACGCCGTAGGACGCGGACAAATCGTAGCGCCATACCCCGTCCAGATCTTTTACTTTGACGCCCGATGTTTCGATCGCGACCTGTGCGATCTTGAGGTGTTTTCGGACAACGTTTCGATAGGGGAATGGAACCCGGTAGGCATTGGTGAATCGTACATCGGAGATGCTGTCCTCGATCGATTCACCGAAGGCGATCGAGCGGGGGGATGTTTCACGCAACGATCGGCCGAGCGTTTCGAAACCTTCGCGGCGATCGTT
>JAKEEL010000266.1 GCA_022616595.1 Methylococcaceae bacterium | reverse complement strand
TCGGGAAGTGAAGTCGATCGATTCGCAGCTTCCGTCTTGTTTGACGGCAGAACGTTCGGGTCGAAATTGCTCGGGTTTTCAGTAGCGATCATTTCGACGTGCCCGGAGGGCACAAGAATCGAGGAGCCGGGCTCCATTTCTATCTGATGGCCCATGACCTGCACCGAGGAAACCGGTTGGGCTTGACCATCGATCGCCGAACCGCCCGGTTCCGGGTCGATACGGGTCTGGCTATTGGCTCCGAAGGTTACTTTGGCCTTGGTGCCAAGCCCGTCGCCCGCATCGGCCACCCGTTCCGTCATGGAAGGCAGCAACTGGATCTGACCATTGATCGCCTTGGGACCTCCACCTTCTCTGGCCAGTAAACGTATCTGACCATCGAAATCAACCGTCGTCGTCGCTGAAATACGGCCCTTCTGATTGACGGCAAAACCGATCATGGTTGCATTGCCGTTGCCCGCGACAAGATCACCGAAATTGGTCGCCTGGCCGCCTACATCGACCTCTACGAGCAGTCCGCGCACGCCGGAGGACGAATCGGGTTGGGCCAGATAGACCTTGCCTTGCGAACCGGCCAGAATCACTTGTCCGTCCTTCGAGGTTAGCGTTCCGGAGTTCACCACATCGGGAGCCGCGAGAATAATCTGCCCCCGGTCGCCGGCGGTGATTGTGGCGCCTTTTTCGACGCTAATGTCACCCATCGGTATCGGGTTTCCATGCGCGTCGCGCGGCTGAACCAACGCCGCGCTGCCGTCCTGGGCGAACACTTGTGTCACGCCCCGCCGCAGCACGGAGTCCGTAATGTCGTGGGTGGTCGCAATCAGGGTCTTGGTATTTACACTGGAGCCCTTCCCGAATACAAATCCGTTGGTGTTCAACAGATAAACCTGCCCGTTCGCGTTCAACTCCCCGAATATCCGGCTCGGATCGTTCTGATGAATTCGATTCAGGGCGATCGCCGACGCGGAAGGCTGGTTAAAGTCAACCCGATACCCCTGGCTTATATTGAATTGCTGCCAGTCAAAAGTTTCCCTGGAAAGACTCTGGCGGACCTGCATCGCTTGTGCCGCAAGATTCGTGAAAACTCGGCCATCGGCCGGATTCATCGGAACCGGAAGCGGATCCGGGTTCGCTAGAACAGGAATGGCGACTCCAAGAAGGAAAAACAAACCGTACAGGACTTCCTTGAAATGCCCGGCCGAGCGATGTCCCGGCTTCGATATCCCTAAATGGACCTCCCGGTTCATCGAACCTGTCCTGCTCCGATCGAATTTTCCGGACACCTTCGATACCCCGTCAAAAGCCATACCAAAGTCTGAACTGAAGCATCGAATCGCCGGAATCGACGATGCCGTTATCGATCAGGGCGAAGCCCCAATCCAGTTCGCTGTAAAAATCGCGCAACAGATTCAACCGCAGCCCCATACCGGTCCCTGCAATATCCTGACGCGGCGCAGTTCCCGGCAACGGTCTGTTTACCCACACCCTCGCGACATCGAAAAACACCAGCGCCCTGAGATCCGTGAGATATTCGCCCAAAGCACCGAAGCCGAGTTGCGGACTGAACAGGGAAAGGGACGCGGATATGCCGCTGTCGCCCAGTATCTGGGTCAGAAAATATCCCCGGACGCTCTGCATACCGCCGGCCAGGAACTGTTCGTTGTTGATCAATGGATCGGGCGAATATTGCCCGCGGAACAGGGACTGGATCTCGAAATCAAGCGGGAGACGGTCCTTTCGATCGAGATTCCCGTAAAAATAGATAAAATTGGATTGCGCCAGAAAGCGCTTGTTTTCAAATTCGATCTGGTTGTTCTGCAAACCGCGGATCGAAAATTTCAGCCCCAGACCAAAGTCTGTCCGGGCCTTCTCGCCCAGATAAGAACCCTCGTAGTCGAATGAGAACGGCAGATAGCTGATCGGGGTCACGATAGAATCTGCGCCTGTCAGTTCGATGTTCTCATCGAACGATTTGTAATCAACTCCGAATGTCGCGCTGTGATAGAAATTTTCCATACCGGGCAGAGGATTGATCAGGCGCAGACCGAAGATCAGGCCGGTGCCGATAACCGAAAGTGCACCGGCGCTGGCCACGCCGGTATTGGAATTACTGCCCACCCCATAAAGCGCCAGCCTCATGCCGGTATCGAATACCGGCAATACATAGGTTCCCGCCCACACTTGAACCTGATTGGCGTCTTGCGGAGAAATCTGGAACTGCAGCGAAGCGCTATGAAACATCTGCCAAAGGTTGTCATAGCGCAGGTTGACGAGGGTTCTGAGCGATGCCGTCGATGCGCTGCGCTGGTTATTCAGCTCGATGCTGCCGTGCAGCGGAAGTTCGTCACGCACCTTCAATTCGACTTCGACCGTACCCGGTGCGCGTCCGGCGCGCATGATCGGCGTGATCTTGCGGTCCTGCGATTGTGCATTCAACTGGTTCATTTCTTCCTGGAACGCCGAAAGTTTCGGGACCGAACCTTCCGATACCGAGGGAACGTCTTCCCTGATTTTGTCCAGCGAATGGAATTTTGAGCCCGTGATCTTCAAACGGTCGACCCGGCCCTCGGTCACGTTCAGGTAAACGACTCCATTCACGACGTCCTGCTCCGGTATATCCACGAGAACGGTCGGATAACCTTGGGACCTGTAAGCGGTCTCAAGCGACTGCCGGGCCTTATCGACGTCATCGATGGATTTCCCCTCGCCAAGAAAAGGGTATACCGAACGCTCGACGACCGTCTGTTGCAGTAGATGGTTACCTTTCACCCGATATTCCCATATGTCGAACTTTCTGCCTTCAGAAGTTTGCGGAGATTCATTGCTTCCGGCGAACACCGTGCAACTGACAACGAGACCCACCCAGCAAAAGCCGATCGATCGAAACCGGTTAATCAAACTTCCAAATCTCGTTGTTCTTATCGTTATTCATCAGATTTCGAACGATTCAAAATTCGGTTCCAAGGCCCGGACTGGACCGATACAGAACCGTGGTTTTCCGACATCGTGAATTTCCAGGCTTACATCTAAATTCAAAAGGACACGTGCTATACCGTCGCTGCCGAATGGTGGCTATGTGCCTTGTTACAACGCGGATGAAGGGGAGGCAGAGTAGCATCGGGATGTTACAGTTCTGTGACATCACCCGTTACAGAAGGCGCGGGCTATGGCAGGGGACGGGTCCCTGAGTGCTCCATCCTTGGAGCGTAGGATTCCCTATGACCTTTCGAAATTGATTGACCAATCCACGGCGGGACCGGCGTTACAGTGGGAGCAGGTGATTACCCAGAACATCTTTGGCGAAGCGGTCCAGAACGGGAACCCTGCAATTATTCAAGGCCGGTAAACCCAACGGACGATGCGTATAGGGGGTTACCGGAAGATTTACATTGAAGGTACCGTTGAGTCCGAGCCGATGACCATTGACCGACAAAGCCAGGTAACCGGCCACGCCCCAGGGATGGACGTATTTGCTCAGGTTCAATGGACCCAGAATTGCGGGGCCGCCGGCGCTGAGAGCTATCCTTTTGAGCAATGCCAGCTTATTCGGGCCTGGCGCATTGGGCTGGCCTTGTTTCTTCCATTGATAGGTAATTTCGACCCAATCCAGATAGTTTCCGTTTGCGGCGTTCAGCAGGGTTGGTGCATACCAGTCGATTTTCACGAAGCGGTAATCGTGGGCTAGAGTCGAGTTATTTTCCGTGCTTTGCACCCCGATCGCCCAGAACTTTTTCAAGGACGGATTGGCACCGCTGACATTCGTTCCGTTATTGAAGTCATCCAGACACAGTTCCACGTCACCCGAACCTGAGTTATCGATGACAATCGGTCCTGTGAGGGGATTACTCGGTATTCCCGGGTTAGGATCCGTGGTTGTTCGAGCCGGAGGATAGGCAAAGCCGTTGCAAGGATTATTCAGGAATACGGCATTCGTTGTAGCCTGGGTCCCGGACCCGCGGATACGCCGGCAAATCGCAACCCGGGTATTCGCAGGCGGAGCTACGATCGATACCGCTTGCGCGAATGGCTTCAATTGTTTTGGTATTGCAGAGTTCAGTGCCGTCAATTGATTCCAGTGTTGGATCTGTCCCGACATGAGAGAAGCAACCTGATGCTTGATCAAAATGGGCATACAAGGAGCCGTATCATTTCCGATGCAGTTTCCAGCCAAACGGCCCGCGTTGATTTGGACTTCCTGCAGCGCGTCGCGCAGTTCCACCGTCACCGGTATGCCGAACACCAATGCCGCGGCAGGGGTTACATCCATTGTATTGA
>JAKEEL010000045.1 GCA_022616595.1 Methylococcaceae bacterium | reverse complement strand
GGCGAATGAAATGCTCGGTATGGTTTTGAGCGATTGTTCCGGGCTCGGTTCGGGTTTTTGAAAGCAGCCGGCCGGAAGGTCATTCGGAACCAGATGGAAAGAATCGCGGGTGCTGCGGCAGGGGGCCATGGTCAGGCATCTTGAACGAAGGACCGGCCAAGTATATTAGAAATATTGAGAATAATCTATCCCTTTATGTTTGAGTAACTTATAGATTATCCGCTCCTTGTGTTTTATTTTTTCCATCAGAGCAGGACTCAGCAGCATGCTTCTGTCAGCGGATTTTCTTCTGGACACATTCACTTTATTGATACGGTCGATTCCATCCAAATCTTCGATTGAAAATTCGTAGTCCTTCAAGAATAATTTCATATCTTCCTTTAAATTTTCCTGACGCAAGAATCGAATTTCCGCCAGATCTTCAAAGACCTGATCGGAATCGATGTATTCGTCTGTTATGTTCGCCAAAACCAGCTCCGGGCTTTTGAAAAACATTTGAATAAATTGGATACTCAATAATCCGATTTCAGCACTTGGTATACCATGGCCTACGAAATAAGGTATCGCCATATCAGTCAATTCCAGGTATTCTTCGAAGCTGAGACCCGGATAATACGGGAAGCGATTTCGAATCACCGGAAGCGGGCAAGGCGGATATCGGATCCAGCTTTCGAAATCATATCTGGATAAATAACCGTCTATCGGATTTCTGGCTACCGATACGATCTGTTTATGTAAGTGCTCGGTGGGTATCTGCGCATAGGTGCCGTGCTGGTCTACAGCGCCTTTATCCGCCACATCGGATTTTACCTTGATGTTTTCAATCAATAGCTCTTTGATCAAAGGTGGTTTGAACCCAAGTCTGATTGCAAATTGTTCTTTTATCGGCAAGCGTCTGAATTTGGACTTGTATAATTCCTTGATACACTTACGGGCAAACGTGCTTCCGGTTTTCGGCAAGTTAAGCAAAACGAATTGATCGGTAATTAACATATAAACATTCAATGATCCATACAGTCAGTTTTATGCGCCAAGTCCTCCAAATAGCGGATAATATCATTGATTGTTTCGAGTTGATCCACATCCTGATCAGGAATACGAATTCCATATTTTTCTTCGATTCCGAGAAAGACACTCATTATTTCCAGCGAGTCGATGCCGGCGTCCTTGCTTAATTTCGTATCGCCTTGTATGGTTTTCAGATCGGCCGATATGCCGGCGTTTTCCAAAATCGAAATAATATTCTCAACCGTCGCTTTCATCGCTTACTTTCCTTTATCAACTTCGAATAAAACCGTGCTTGCCCAGGACAAGCCGACTCCAAATCCCGATATTACAACCGTTTTACAGGCCTTATGTTGCGGGTCGCTTAGAATCAACGGTATGGAAGAAGAAACCGTGTTTCCGTAATCCGCGGCCATGAAAGGTACTTTCCGTTCTTCGATTCCCAGCTTTTTCCGGATCGTATCGACGATATATCGGCTTCCCTGATGCAGAACAAACAGGTCGATGTCTTTGGTTACCAGATTATTTGCGGCGAGCATGGCTTCGATATTCCGGGGTACGGCGGTCGCCGAAAACGAGAAAACCGCTCTGCCGTTCATCGACAGCCTGCCGCTTTCTTTTTCAATTTGAATCGACGAACTTTCCGTGCCGCGAGAACCGAATAAGAATTTGCCGCTCATCCAAACCGGCGTATCGCTGATCAGGGTCGCGGTCGCACCGTCTCCAAACAGCAGGCTGGTGTTTTTGTCGTTTGCATCGACTATTTTGGAATAGGGGTCGGCCGTGAACAATATACCCTTGCGAAAAGCATTGGCCTGCATAAAGGCCTGGATGACCGATAAGCCATATACAAACCCGGAACATCCGAGTGAAACATCGAATACTGCGCAAGTGTCGGATAAACCCAGCTTGGCATGGACGATCGCCGAAGTGTGCGGTAGACCCAGTCGGTCCGGGTTCTGCGTGCATACGACTACACATTCGACTTGTTCCGGCTGAACCGAAGTCTTGCGTTGCACATCATAAAATGCCTTGCAACACAAATCGGATGTATCTTCTTCCGCGGCTTTGATGGCATTGCGCAGCACTCCGGTCTTTTCGAGCAAGAAAGCCTCGTCGACATCGAATTGTGCCATTCTTTGCCGGTTATCGATCCGGCCGGCCGGGATATAGGTTCCGATCGACTCTATCCCGATCATGTTTTCACCAGGGAAAAGTAAAGATCGCCAAGTTTCTTTCCATTCACCAGGATGTCGCTTCTGGTGAGGCGGTAATTCATATTATGTTTGAAGCGCAGCTCGATCCGTTCGCGCGCGTTGCAGCCTGAATCGAGATCTGCACGCGTAAAAAACCATTTGCCGCCGGCATCGGGAAACAAGCACTGATGCAGATGTTTGTTCATCGCCACGATATTTTCGATAAAGGTATAAGAACTTTCACTTGTCAGGACTATCGCCGAGCCTTCCAGACTGCACAATGAAATGATTCGATCCTCGTCATATTCATATCTTCCTGCGGTAAAGTCGTTGGCTTCGTTATCCGGCTGGACCAACGCCGACCAATAATTCTTGTGATCCGAGCTGAACTGCATCCGAGCGCTGATATTGGATAGTTCGTTTAATTGTTCTTTGTTATCGGAAAGGAATATTGTGCAAATTGGAGAATGGACGATTTTATGTACAAGGAAGCGGATATTGCTCAACTGATTAAAGGAGTGCTGTATATTGATCAGTTTATTAAATATATCCGTACCATGAATATAGTCCCGCGATCCTTTGAACCGGAACTCGACCTTTAAGCTTTGCATTAGCTTGCCTTCCGCGTCATTTTATTACCGATCCGGGCCTGCTTTGACATCCGGCAACCGCCTTGCCGGATTGCCGAATACCGAATAATTATCCGGCAAGTCATGCGCGACGACCGATCCCATACCGATCGAACAATTTTTTCCGATGCGCGAGTTGTCGCGCACGCAGACCCCCAAACCCAATGTGCTGTCATCGCCGATTGAGGCGTTGCCGCCGATCATGCATCCCACCGACATCCATACCCTAATTCCGATCTGCACGGCATGACCCAGATTCGACAGGTTTCCGATCACGGTCTCTCTGCCGACTCTCGATGAATTCAGCGTGCCCCGGGCCAGTACGCAGCACGCACCGATTTCCACATCATCTTCGATGACGATCCCCGCAACATGCGGAAAACGGAGCACGCGGCCGTCCTTTGTCTTGTGCAGAGCGATGCCCTCGGAACCAATCACGGTATTTTCGCGAATAATGACATGATCGCCGACGTACGATCCCTGTTTGATGATACAACCGGCCGCGATCCGGGCGCCATTGCCGATATAAACTCCTGCTTCGATCACCGCGCTGCGATGGATATCGGCATCGGGATGAATGCCGGGAGATGCTTCTGTCGGGGAGGTGAAATTTGCAAAGCCACCTTTCGAGAAAATGTGGCTGACGCAATCGATGAACAAGGCTCTCGGGTCATCCGCGATGATCAATGTACAACCGGCCAGCAAAGGAGCAATTTGCCGGTCGGTCAGCACAATTGAGGCTCTCAATAAGGACAGCGCCTCGCTGGGCGGCGGTCTGTCCACAAAACACAACGTGCCGGGAGCCGCGTTTCGGCCGTTGGAGATGCCTGAAACGGGCTGATCCGGGACCGCACTGGATCGTATCTCGAACGAGGTATCGGAGGCCGACAACCGCTTCAATAAAATCAGAATGTCCTGGAGCGAATAGGCGGAGTTGAATGCTATGAATTCCATTTCCTGGCTTTTTGACCCGCGCAAAATCATGTGAAAGGTTGTATTTTCAATTTCATTCACCGCAGTGTCTATCGGAAGCATGATCAGTCTGCGCTCTACCATACGCGTGCCGGGTATCCGCGAAGTACACGATTCTCGCGCTTCGCTGCGGAAGTACAACACAGTTAATAATCGCGAGTCGAGGTCCGTTCCGGGAAAAACGTCCAGAATGGGATACAAATTCCGTCCGTCTTCAAGAAACTTTAGCAGGTTACAGGATCAAATCCAGCGTTCATGGCGTGATCCTTTCGGAACAGACTTGTCCCTGAATCCAGTTTGACAACTCATCCGGTGCAGACTATGTTTTGATTGATGAAAAAGGCCACTCATTTTTCCGATTCGCCCGTTTGCTTCGCCCTGATCGGACCACGGGGTGCGATGAACCGGCCGCCGCGGAGACCGACATTATCCGACCCGGAACATGGCGCGGCCGCACCAATTGCTGAAATACTGCCATGCGAACGATGACACCGGGGTTGCCCATTGCAACAGGGTCTTGCGGGAACCTTGAAAGCGGCGGCTGTCCCAGTCCCCGCTCTACGTTTTCAGGTTCGCGCATCAAACAAATCCGTTCGACGGCCGACCTGGCCATCCATGGCGCTCCCCCCGCCTTCGATCAACCGGTCCATGTAGGACGGCCCAACCTCGGCGACCGGGAAGCATTTCTTCGCTATGCAGGCGAAATCTATGACCGCCGCTGGCTGACCAATGACGGCCCGTTGGTGCGGGAGTTGGAGCGGCGCCTTGCGGAATACCTGGGCGTGCGTCACTGCGTCGCGATGTGCAACGGCACGATCGCGCTGGAGATCGCGATTCGCGCACTGGGCCTGGAAGGAGAGGTCATTGTTCCATCGTATACTTTCATCGCGACCGCTCATGCCTTGCACTGGCAGGCGATAACTCCGGTGTTCGCCGACATCGATCCCGCGATCCACACGCTCGACCCCGATGCGGTGCGGCGCATGATCACGCCGAAAACCTCCGGCATCATCGGAGTGCATCTGTGGGGACGCGCCGCGCCGGTGGAGGCACTGCAGGCGATCGCGGACCAGCATGGTCTGCAATTGATGTTCGACGCCGCACACGCCTTCGGTTGTTCGCATAACGGCCAAATGATCGGAGGATTCGGCCGGGCCGAGGTGTTCAGCTTTCATGCCACCAAATCGTTCAACTCCCTGGAGGGCGGTGCGGTCGTCACCAATGACGGCGAACTGGCCGAGGCCATGCGGCTGATGCGTAACTTCGGCTTCGCCGGCTTCGACAACGTGATCCATCCGGGAACCAACGGCAAGATGGTCGAAATCTGTGCGGCGATGGGCCTGGTCAATCTGGACGACTTCGACAACACCGTTGCAATCAATCGCCGCAACCACGCCGTCTATCGCGAACTGCTGTCCGAAATACCGGGGATTTCGGTGCGCGACTACGATCATACCGAGCGCAACAATTACCACTACATCGTCGTCGAAGTAGGGCCGGACTTTCCGGTCTCGCGCGACCGGATGGTGGAGGCCTTGCACGCCGAAAATATCCTGGCCCGCCGTTATTTCTGGCCGGGATGTCATCGGATGAAACCCTACCGCGATCTGTTTCCGCATGCCGGCCTCCTGTTGCCCAACACGGAACGGATTGCCGAGCGGGTCCTGCTGCTGCCCAACGGATCCGGCCTGCCCGACGGCGCAATCGCGGTGATTGGCGAGGTGATGCGCGTCCTTGCAAACGGTTGAGAGCGAAGGCGCGGCCGCCCGGACCATGCAGCCCTACTTACAGAATGCGTCAGCGAGGAACCGGCGAACGATCCCCGACCTGGTACGCCGATACACGAACGTGCCGATCCAGGTTTGCAATCCCGAACCCGTCCGCGACCCCCTGGTTTCGGTGATCGTATCGACTTTCAACCATGAAGCATACATCACGCAGTGCTTGGACGGTATCCTGGCGCAGAGTACGCGATTTCCGATTGAAATCCTGATCGGCGAGGATGATTCCGATGACCGAACCCGAGAAACATGCCGGCGATATCTGGAAAAACATCCGGACCGAATCAGCCTGATACTGAACGATCGCCGGAATAACATCAAAATTGACGGCAAGCCGAGCGGCCGCTTCAATTTCATCTGCCTTCTGGCGGCCGCCAGAGGAAAGTACATCGCGATCTGCGAAGGTGACGACTATTGGGTGGACGTTCGGCAGATCGAGAAGCTGACGCAGGCCCTTGAACGCGATACTAACTGCGCGCTCGCGTTTACGAACGCGAGGATGGAATCCGATTCCGGGATCGCCGGCGGCCCGGAGCTGAAGCGGCGATTTTGTCGTGACCTGAGCCGGCAAGACCTCGCCCTGGGCGCCCGGGTGCCCACGCGCGCCAGCCTGTTCCGCAATGTATTCAAGCATTCAGTCATACCCGATAATTTTCTGGCGATCGCGAACGCCGATACCTACATTTTTTCATTCCTCGGGAAATTCGGAGGCGGCAGGTTCGTCGCAAATATCGAGCCGCCGGTTTACCGGATTCATGGGGCGGGAATCTGGAGCGGTCGTACTTCGGTCGAGCGCCGCCTGACCGGAATCAGGACTTTGCGCGCAATCGGCGAGTTGCACGCGGAATCCGAGTACGCTGGAATCATCCGCGGAAGGCTCTTGTACGAGAGCCTGGGGTTTGCGCTGATTGAGCTGGGTCACTTCAGATTCGGACCGATGCTGGCCCACGCTCGTGAAGCCGCAACGATGGTCCGTTCCAGGCCATTGTCGGTGCTACAATTGTCCAAGTATTTGGCGATCCGATTCTTGAGGCGATCATGAACGGGCAGTCTAATCAATTGTCTTCGGCCAGGCTTGCGGCGGGTCGTTGTCGATTCTGTGCCGGACGAAGGCTCCGGCTTGCCGCCAGATGCCGATGAGTCTTGCAACACCTTCCAGAAAGCGATCGATCGCGGCGGCCCTGAGCGCCGGCTGGTCGATGTACTCGTGGGCGATCTGATTGCGCAGTTCGCGCAGCATGCGCCACACCTCGACTTCAACGACGCCGAGGCGCTCCAGACGTTGCAGCTTGACCGCGAAAGGGGTCTCTTCCGGCAAAGGTTCCTCGGCCAGATCAAGCAGGCCGGGCAGCACTTTTTCTCCGAGGCTGTCCTGTAGTTTCGAGAATCGATAGGCCAACTGATCCAGCAGGCGCCGTTGAAATCCAGTCAAATTCGGCGTTTGGTCAGTGCTCACACGCGCCCCTTCCCAGTCGTTCATGGCTTCTCCGAGTACTTCGGCACGTAAGGCACACTCGGACAAAGCGGCTTGGAGTTTGGCGGATACTTTCACAATCGGATTCCGTCCGCCTTGGCGATGTGGAATATAGGCAGGTCCTGACCCGGTGCGCCGGGGCGGATAACGAGATCGATCTTTTCGTCCTCGAACTCCGCAGTGCTGTGCAGATCTGCCAGCAGAGCAAGCTTTCGATCCAGGATCTCATCCGGGTCGACAAGTTCGGTTTCGAAGTAGAAATCATAGTCCCCGCCCTTTCGCCGGTCGTCCACGCGCGAACCGAAAAGCCAGACAAGGGTGTTTTCGCCGAAGTGACGAAGCACCGTCATTTTGAAAATTCGGATTTGCCGCGGAGTCAGGCGCATTGTCAAACCTTGTAAACCAGGCTGGCGGGAATGCGAAACCCACCGGCGGAACCGGGCAAATCGTGCGCTTTCCCGGAATTCATGTACAGGTCCATAAGATCAATACTTGCCATACTATAAACCAAGTGGGTGAATTCTACAGTCTGATGATGGACAAAATTACCGAGAGGCACAATTGGTTGACGCGGAATTTATTTCCAAAAGATCGCGATATGTCTTCAAATATGCCGAAATGGCTCCGGTCTGACTGAACACGGTCAGCGCCCGGCGGTATCCGTTGACGCCCAGTCTTTCAGCCAGTTTTCCGTCCGATGCGACACGTTCGCAACTGCCGGCCAGCGCGCCCAGATCATCCGTCGGGCTCAGGAGTGCGGTTTCGTCATGGATGCACACCTCGCGGGTACCGGTGTTGCCGAAACCGATCACGGGTTTGCCGCAGGCCATCGCCTCCAGTGCCACATAGCCGAAGGCTTCGTAGCGCGCGGTTATCAGCACCGCATCCACTTGGCCGTAGAGCATGGGCATCCGGTCCGGTGCGACCCGGCGCAGCGGGATCAGGTTGGCGTGGCCCTTGAAACGGCCGAAGCTTTTTCTGAGACCGCCCAGACACCAGATCTCGAATCGTTCGCCGAGCCGCGCGGCGAGCTTTGGAAGCACGTCTGTTCCTTTCCACCGCGAAGGATTGCCGACAAAAAGTAGCCTGAAATTGCGGTCTCTTCGCGGGGCGGTCAAAACTTCGGGCACCCCGGCACGGTAGCGCTCGGCGTCGATCCAGTTGTGGACTACGCTGACGGGCTTGGAAAATCTCGCCTTCATGGCCTCGGCGGTGTGATTGCTGACCGCCACCAAGGCATCGGCGCAGCGATAGGAGCGCTGGATGCACTGTGCGATGAACAACGTGTGGTAGACGCGTTGCAGCGTACCCCGATGGGACTTGAACAGCGGGTGCAGGATGTAGTGATGCTCGGTGACCACCAGCGGTAATCCCGGGCGCTTGAAGGCGAAGCCTTGCCAGGAATTGGCATGCACGAGATCCACGCCGGGCGGGGCCGGCACGCGCTTGAGTCGCCAAGGCATCAGCTCGCAGCGGTGCGGAAACCACTGCACGATCGGGTCATGACCGGCTCGGGCCAGGCCGGCTGCCAGCCGCTCCACGAACACATCGGCGCCGCTTCCGGCTTTGACTGCCGGTAGCCAGACGCGTAGCCGCTTGATCTCAGTGCATGATCGGTCCATCGAGTCCATTCAGTTGCTGATCGAGGAAGTCAGGGTATCGCCCGCAGGTGCCGTGAGAAGGCCGTTTTTGCGACACAGGAAGTAAACCTGGTACTGCCAGCCAATTGGCCAAATGGCGAGAGCAATTGCTTGGGCGGCTCTCATCGGCCATTGCCAAGCCGGTCCTTTCGCGATCCAGCCACGGCTGAGCGGATGCAGGTCGCGCCAGGTATGCGTGACGGTCAGCCCCGCATCGGCGAGCATCTGTCGCCATTCGGCAATCGGCCGGACCGTTTCACGGACCGCCGCTTGCTGGGTACCGCCATACAGGCCCAGCCGTCTGGTGAGGAAGCCTGCGTTCGGAACCAGGATCAGGAATCGGGCTTCCGGTTTGGCCACCCGGCGCATTTCCTTAAGCGCGGCCGGCTGGTCGATAAAGTGTTCCAGCGAACCCAGGCAGGTGACGAGTTCGAAGCGACCGGCTTCAAACGGTAGTACCTCGGCCACGCCTTCCCGGATGTCGGCCTCGGGCAGGCGGGCGCGGCATGCCGCAATGGCGCGGACGGAAATGTCCATGCCGGCGGCTTTTGCGCCGCGAGCGGCCAATTCAGCTAGCCATCCACCGCTTCCGCAGGCCACATCGAGCACCTGTTGATCTCCGAGATCGCCAAGCCGGCCTGCGATCACGCGCATATGCCACGGCAGAGGCTCGCCTCCGGTTCCGGTGCCGTAGTACTCGGTGTCATAGAAAAGTTTGACCTCGTCATGACCGGCGAGCGGTCCGGATTCGTGCAGCGCCATCGTTACTCCGCCCGCTGAATGGAAGACAGTGATTCACGCAATCGAGTTGCGAAGATTTCCCAAGTGAAACCCTTGGCGCTCTCGCGGGCGCTGGAGCGCATGGGCGCTTCGCGACCCGCCGCGAGGATCTCGCAGACCTTTTCCGCGAAATCCGCGTAGTCTCCTGGCGGAATCAGGTAACCGCTTCGGCCCGCGCTGACGGCGTCCGGAATGCCGCCTGTGGCGAAAGCCACGGTTGGCAGGCCGTGGGCGGCGGCCTCGATCGCGACCATGCCGAAACCTTCGACGTCGCCGGGCACCTCGCGTACCGGGAACACGTGTACGTCGGCCGCGCAGTAGGCTTGGTCGAGGGTTTCATCGTCACAGGGACCGAGCAGCAGCAGATTGTCGGACAACGCGAGTTCGGCGGCCAGGGTTTCCAGAGCCGCGCGGCCGCCACCGGAGCCGGTCAGCGCATCGGGGGCTTCGTCCCCGATCACTACGAGCAGCACATCCGGGTACCGGCGGCGGATCGCGGGCAGTGCATGGCGAACGAAATCCGGCAGGCCCTTGCGCGCGGTCAACCGTCCGACCGACAGTAACACGGGGCGCCGGTCAATCCTGTTCCGGTGTCGGAATGCGTTGCCCGAAGCGTCCGAAGTCGACACCAGGGTGACGCCGGGATTGATTACCGTGACGCGGCCGTGAGCGACACCCTTTCGTATAGCGATGGCGGCGGTGTTGGCGCTGTTGGCCAAGGCGTGGTCGAACCGACGTAAAGTGGGCAGCCAGATGGCATGGTATAGCGGGTGGGCCACGATCAGATCCAGGCCGTGCAAGTACGCAACAGACTTGGCACCGGAGCGGAGGGCGGCCAGCTTGACGCCGATCGCGGTCAGGCCGCTTCCGGCCAGGACGATGTCGAGCGGTTGCGCGGCGCGCATCCAGGCGGACCGGATTACACGCAGCAAGAAGCCGGACAGCGGCCGTACCGGAATTTCCACGACTTCGACTTGGCTTGGCAGGAATTCGCGGCTGCCGGCCGGACCGATCACGGTCAGGTCGCTCCATTCGGCCAGTGCTTCCGCGATGTGTCGATTCAGCCGCTCCATGCCGCCGCGCAATGGCGGCAGATTGCGGGTGATCAGCAGGATGCGCGGGCGGCGCCGGGCAGAAAGATTGGGCGACTCGCTAATCTCGTGCGCGTCGGTGTGCGGGTGGCGAGCCTCGAATGATGATTCAGCCATCATCGCGTTTTGTCCGCCGCATGTCTTCCTGGACCCCGCGGTAATGCAGCGACGAAACCTGTTCGGACAGGAGACCGATGAGGAAGGTCAACAAGGAAGAGGTGAAGAGCAGGGCGCTCATATTCGTGAATCGGCCGAAGGTATGGAAGGTGTACACATAATAGGAAAGCCCGGTGAAAAACAGGGCTCCCGCGATCGGTAGGAACACTCGCATCGGTGAAAACAACGCGCCGATTTTCAGAATGATGATCACGAATCTGAATCCGTCCCGAAAGATTCTGATGTGGCTTTTGCCTTCCCGCCGGGTCGCCCTGATCGGAACATAGCCCACGGGCAGTCCGGAACGGAAGAATGCCATGGTGCTGGTGGTCGGATAGGAGAACCCGTTCGGGAGCAAATAAAGGAATTTACGGAAATGCCGGGTTCGGACCGCCCTGAATCCGGAAGTCAGATCCCGGACCTGATAACCGGTCATAACCGAGGCCAATGAATTGAAGGTCGCGTTCGCAAGCCTTCTGTACATCGAGGCGTGACTGGATGGTTGGCGCGCTCCGACGACCATTTCGTAGCCTTCATCCATTCTCGCCAGGAGACGCGGGATATCGCCGGGATCATGCTGGCCGTCCGCATCCATAAACACGATTTTCTCGTGCGAGGCGTGACGGGCGCCGGTCTTGATCGCCGAGCCGTTCCCCATGCTGTAAGGGTGGGAAATGAGTCGGACCGGATACTTTTTGCAAAGTTGCGCCGTATCATCGCTGGAACCGTCATTGACGACAATGATTTCCGCGTCAGGATAGTCCCGGACCAGCATCGGAAGCATTTTCTGCAACCCGATAGTTTCGTTTTTTGCGGGTAAAACCAAGGTGAAAATCAGAGGCGTTTTTTTGTTGGAATTGTTAACCGAATCCATACAGTATTGCTCACTAGAGATCAGAAGTTAGTTTGAACCACCGCTTGCGTTTGCGAACATCCTTTCGAGACTGGCTAGCTTATGTTCTTCCCGGACATTCGGAAACTTTTCCCGGATCAATTTCAGTTCCTGACCGGCTTCCTTGAGCCTTCCCGATGTGATCAGGACATGAACCAGGTTGAATCTGAGCTGCGGCTGC
>JAKEEL010000044.1 GCA_022616595.1 Methylococcaceae bacterium | reverse complement strand
GGCATCGATTCGCAGCCGAAACCTTTGAGATCGAGGGTCTCGAATTGGCGCGCCAACAGCCGGGCGGCGCTTTCCGCATCGAAGTGCCACGGAGGCCGCCGCGTGACACCGATGAACCCCGCAAGCGGTGACGACAAAGGCTCGGTTTCGCTGATCAAAAGTTCCGCCGGTTTCAGCCGTTCGAGTTCGCCGAACAACCGTTCCTGGCTTTCGACCTGCTGCAGGGCAAAACGCCCGCCGGACAGATCCAGGCTCGCGAGTCCGTAGTAACTTCCATTGCGGTGGATCGCCACGAGCAGGTTATCGAATCGATCATCGAGCAGATTCTCGTCGGTCAGGGTTCCCGGTGTCACGATTCTGACGACCTTGCGTTCGACCGGACCTTTGGCCGTAGCCGGGTCCCCGATCTGTTCGCAGATCGCGACCGATTCGCCGAGTTTCAGAAGCCTCGCAAGATAACCGTCGACCGTATGCCAGGGAATTCCGGCCATCGGAATCGGACTGCCCGCGGAAGTCCCGCGGCTGGTCAAGGTCAGGTCCACGAGCCGGGAGATTTTTTTTGCGTCGTCAAAGAACAATTCGTAAAAATCGCCCATGCGATAGAAAAGCAGGGTATCCGGGTGTTCCGCCTTGATCCGCAGATACTGGCGCATCACCGGCGTATGTTGATCGAAAACTTGCTCGTCGTTCATCCGGGAATCCTGCTAAGATTGATCACCGATCCGGGTCGGCGAAGGCGGAATGATATCGGTTTCCGCCGAGAAAAGGCTAGGCCCGTTCCGGTTTGTTTCGAAAGAGGATCGCGGCACTGATGAACCATGTATTGTATTCGCTTGCGGAGGAAATCGGCAGAAAGCTTCTCGATAACCGACACAAGCTGGTGACCGCCGAGTCGTGCACCGGCGGCTGGGTCGCCAAATGTGTGACCGACGTGGCCGGAAGTTCGCAATGGTTCGAGCGCGGCTTCGTGACCTATTCCAACCAGGCCAAGATCGAATTGCTGGGCGTATCGGAGCTTGACCTGGTCCGGTACGGCGCCGTGAGCCGCGAAACCGTTCGGCAAATGGCGGCGGGAGCCCTGACCCGCAGCATGGCCCAGTTCGCGGTCGCGGTAAGCGGAATCGCGGGGCCGGACGGGGAAACCGAAGACAAGCCGGTCGGGACGGTCTGGTTCGCCTGGCAACTCGCGGGACAGGACTGTGAAACCGCAGTACACCATTTCCCCGGAGACCGCAGAGCCGTGCGCGAGCACGCGGTGGAGATCGTATTCAAGGGTATTTTATCGGTCTATGACAGCGGCAGTAAGTAGCAAGCGCCTGTTTTTCGCGATCTGGCCGCAGAAAAAGATCCGCGAGCGCTTGGAGCGGTCGAGAAAAGACTATTGTCCGCATATCGGCCGCTGGACTCCGGCCGAAAACCTGCACGTGACCCTGGTATTTCTCGGCAATGTCGCGGTTCGACTCATTCCATCCATCGAAGCCGCGGTATCCGGAATCGATGCGAGGGCCTTCAATCTGGACCTGGACTGGCTTCGAACGGCTCCCGGAAAAGGAATGGTATGGCTCGCGCCGAAGGAGGTGCCGAATGAATTATTGGAGTTGGTGGATGCCTTGAAATCCTCGCTGGAAGGCCTGGATCTCGAAATCGAGAAGCGAGCCTACCGGCCCCATCTGACCCTGATTCGAAAATTGCCGGCACCTTTCGAGCCACGCGAAATCGAGCCGATCCCCTGGCCGGTCCGGTCCTTTACGCTCGTGGAGTCCCGCCCCTCGCGTGGTGCTTCCGAATATCTCCGGGCGAGGATCTGGCGTTTGCGGGGGTGATTGGCAGTCACGCGGGTGATTGCGAATGATCATGACTTGCAAAGCCCAGGTGATTTACTCAGAATTGACGTCTATTCAATCTGGCCGACGACCGCGACCGGTTTGTCGGCAAACTGACTGCCGTCAATCTGCCGCTCGCGGGTCAATGCGCGGCCAAATCCAGGCTGTCTCCAGTCGCCCGCGAAAATCTCGCAAGGCAACTGCTGGCGCGGATGCGCGACGGCGGCGCCGATCTCCGCGCGCGGATCGCGGCGGGATTGGCCCTCGGAGACCTGAACGCGCTGGAGGTCCTGAGTTACGAACGGATCGACGACGAACAAGGACGGCTGATCGCCTGGCGGTCGCTGCTGGCCAGAATTCCCCGCGGGCTTTATACCTTCGGCAGCCTGGACGCCCCGGAGGCTTTAGATGATGAAACCCGCTTCGAACAGGAACTTGAGGCCTTCGATATCGGGTTTTACCCGGTCACCAACGCGGAGTGGGGCTGTTTTATCGCGGCGGGCGGCTATGCCGAGCCGCGCTGGTGGGTCGGCGATGCGGCGCGGGCCTTTTTTGAAGGGCGCGGGACGAATGAAGGACGGGCGCAGACATGGATTTGGTGGAAGTAGCGACTCGAAGAAGGTGTTCTGGAAGACCGACTCAAACTGACGTCGTATGAACCCGATTTTCAGGATCAAATTCGTAACACCGTGGCGCTTCCCTCCAAGGAGTGGGATTCGCATCTGGCCAGGGTGCGCGCTCAAAGTAAGAAAGTCACCGAACCGCTCTGGTGGCGCGCTACGCGATACAATAATTCGCTGCAACCGGTGGTGGGCATAACGTTCTTCGAGGCGGCCGCGTTCTGCCGGTGGTTGAGTGACGTTAGCGTCCGAACGTACACCTTGCTCGGTGAATTGGAGTGGGAATCTGCGGCAAGGGGGATCGGCCGCCATCCTCGAATTTACGCATTCGGCGACGAGCTTCGCGCGGATGCCTGCAACATTCGGGAACCTCACGAGTTTGTTGGCGCGCCGCGTGCCGCGGCAGAGACCACCCCGACAATCGTGACAACAACATCGGCTGTCGTGTGTGCTGCGTCCACCTAGCTTCGATGATCGAGTGCGGTATTCCGTTGACCGCACGGTGCGGGTTTCCGTCAGGTCAGATCCGGGTTTCAAAAGAACCGCCGATCAAGGTTTGCGGTTTTCTGTTTTCAAAAGGCCGCTCTGCGTATTTTGCATAAGCGACTGAATTCGTATGCACTATACAAAAAGACGCGGCCTTTAACCTGTGTAATGGTGAGAAATACGGGCTAAGGCAGTCTATCGCTTCTTCAGCATATCGAGCGTTAACCGATCCGGTTTTCCGTCGAAGTACTTGAGAAGAGCATCGCGAAAGATGCCATGGTCAGTTGCGGAGTGTTCAAACAAGGTCATGCAGGACCGGAATTTCAGATGGTCTGGATATTGAAATATTTGTTCGGCGCTGTGCCCTTCTATATTCATGACAAGCCGAGTGCACTCTCTCAAACGGGTTCCCAGAATCGGGTGCTCCGAGTAGGCCTTGGCTTCCTCCCGAGACGCAATCGCATACTTTTGCGCCATTGAGCTTGAGCCGAGGCCCTGGACCTGAGGAAAGATATACCACATCCAATGCCCGCGCTTCTGCCCGGCCGTCAATTCGCTGACGACCGATTCATAGACCGTGTCTTGAGCCTTGATAAATCGTTGCAGATCGTAATGTTCGCTCATTTTACGCGAAGCGCCAAACTTGCCACAGGATCCACAGGATACCAAGGCTTGCGAAAAGAAACACTCCGGCGAGCGCCTGATGGACCCGTCCGCGCAGCCGAGCCGCGGCGCCGCGGACGACCGGTGTGTCTCGAATCAGCTTGGCGCCCTCGGGCGGATAGCGGTTTCCGCGGACAACACGCGTCGCGAATGTCCACGCCCAAGCAGCGGCGATTAGCAGCGGAGACAAAGCCAGCACGAGGGTCAGGAAAATCACGTTCCATCTGGCGCGGGAAGGATCGGCCGAAAACCATGCGAGGAGCGCTTCGCGATAGTGTTCGAACGCGAGCAGGGCGCCTGCGCCGAGAAGCGTCGCGATTACCAGAAACCGGAACGCCGTTCTCCGGGCTCCCGGGTCGGCTCGATCAATCTCTTCCATCGCGCGGGTCGACGCCGGAGTTCATCGGGTTCGACGGCCGGAGTGCTCCGATTCAGCGCCGTGTTCTTCATCGTTCAGGGCCGGGGCTTTCACTGGATCAGGAATATCCGGTTTTTTGCAGTTCTGAGTAAAATCATCGCGTTACCACCGATGACTAGAACCGCGGACAGAATGAAAAGAAGGACTTTCATGGGCCAAACGGCGTTAGCAACAAATAGATTTGTCCACTTTTACATTGAAAGCGGACCCCGTTGTCAAGTGATTTCTTTTTGTTCTCTACAACCGATAAGAATTGTCTTGACGGAACGGTGAATAACGATTAGGGTGATTCCCCATTTTTTCTCGGCTGATTAAGGTGTTGCCTGAGTCGGTGGAAGAAACCGATTGGCCTGCCGCCGAGCAGGCGTTGTCAGGCGCCTTGTATGATTGTTTGAAGGTATGAATTGTGGATCTGAATGGCGCGGAAACCGTTATCCGGTGTTTAAAAGAAGAAGGCGTTGAATGTATTTTCGGCTACCCCGGCGGGGCTGTGCTTCATATCTATGATGCGTTGTTCAAGCAGCAGGATATCCGGCATATCCTGGTCCGCCATGAGCAGGGTGCCACCCATGCCGCGGACGGATATGCCAGGGCCACCGGTAAGCCCGGCGTCGTGCTGGTGACCTCGGGCCCGGGGGCGACCAATGCCGTGACCGGTATCGCGACGGCCTATCTCGATTCCATTCCCATGATTGTCCTGTCGGGTCAAGTCCCCTCGCCGGTGATCGGCAGCGATGCCTTTCAGGAAGTGGATATGGTCGGAATCACGCGGCCTTGCGTGAAGCACAACTTTCTGATCAAGGATGTAACCAAGATCGCCGAAACCATGAAGAAGGCCTTCATCGTCGCGACCACCGGGCGCCCGGGTCCGGTGGTCGTGGATATTCCCAAGGATATCACCGATCCCGCGATCAAGGTGCCCTTCAAGTACCCGAAGCAGATCGTGATGCGTTCCTATAATCCCGCGGTCAAGGGCCATAAAGGGCAGATCAAGAAAGCGGTGGACTTGCTGCTTGAGGCCGAAAAACCGATGATCTACAGCGGCGGAGGCGTGATCCTCGGAAACGCGTCCGAGGAACTGACCGAATTCACCCGTTTGCTCGAGTATCCGATCACCAATACGCTGATGGGATTGGGCGCCTATCCCGCGACCGACACTCAGTTCGTCGGTATGCTTGGAATGCACGGGACTTATGAAGCGAATATGGCAATGCATGACTGCGACGTTCTGGTCGCGATCGCGGCCCGCTTTGATGATCGGGTGACCGGCAAGCTCAGTGAATTCTGCCCGGATTCGAAAATCATCCATATCGATGTCGATCCCGCGTCCATCTCGAAGAACGTCAGGGTCGATATTCCGATCGTCGGGGATGTCAAATCGGTGCTGCAGGATATGATCGAAGTGATCAAAACCGCGAAGAAAAAGCCCTCGAAGAAGGCGCTCAAGGACTGGTGGAAGCAGATCGAGGAATGGCGGAGTTTGAAATGCCTTGCGTATGATCGGACCAGCAAGCTGATCAAGCCGCAGTTCGTGATCGAGCAACTGTATGAGGCGACCGGCGGCGATGCCTATGTCACGTCGGACGTGGGGCAGCACCAGATGTGGGCCGCGCAGTACTATCATTTCACGAAACCGCGGCGTTGGATCAATTCCGGCGGATTGGGAACGATGGGCTTCGGCCTGCCCGCGGCGATCGGGGTCAAGCTCGGGTATCCGGATGCGGACGTGGTTTGCGTGACCGGCGAGGCCAGTATCCAGATGTGCATCCAGGAACTTTCGACCGCGTTGCAGTACAGCACGGGCATCAAGATCGTTAATTTGAACAACCGCTACATGGGCATGGTCCGCCAGTGGCAGGAATTTTCCTATGAAAGCCGGTACTCGCACTCCTATCTGGACGCGATTCCGGATTTTGTGAAACTGGCTGAAAGTTACGGTCATGTCGGCATGCTCGTGGAAAAACCCGAGGATGTCCGGCCGGCTCTGGAGGAATCCTTGAAGCTGAAGGACCGGACCGTGTTTCTCGATCTGATTACCGATCCGACCGAAAATGTATATCCGATGGTCGAGTCGGGCAAGGCCCATAATCAGATGCGCCTGCCTCCGGGGGTGATCGGCGACCGGGAGCTGGCCTGAATGCGCCACATTATTTCAGTCCTGATGGAAAACGAATCCGGCGCGCTGTCGCGGGTCGCGGGTTTGTTTTCGGCGCGTGGATACAACATCGAATCGTTGACCGTGGCTCCGACAGAGGACCCGACTCTTTCCCGGATGACCCTGGTGACCCGCGGCAGCGATCGCATCATCGAACAGATTACCAAGCAGCTGAACAAGCTGGTCGATGTCGTGAAATTGATCGATCTGGCCGAGTCCGATCACATCGAGCGCGAACTGATGATGATCAAGGTCCGCGCCGAGGGCGATGCGCGATTCGAAGCGCAGCGCCTGTGCGAGATCTTCCGCGGCAACATCATCGACGTAACGCCGCAGAGTTATGTGATAGAAATCACCGGAGCGTCCGACAAGCTCGACGCACTGGTCAATGCACTCGATCGCGATTCGATCATCGAAGTCGTACGCTCGGGAACGACCGGAATACTGCGCGGTTTGAAAGGTCTGCACGTCTGAATCG
This sequence comes from Methylococcaceae bacterium, assembly GCA_022616595.1. Classification (GTDB taxonomy): domain Bacteria; phylum Pseudomonadota; class Gammaproteobacteria; order Methylococcales; family UBA1147; genus UBA1147. Next base: position 6,210 of record JAKEEL010000044.1, on the reverse strand, counting down.
GACCGGCACACCGCGTGTCCAAAATCGAAACGCTATCAGCAAGAAAAGCAAACGAGGAATTCAATGCAAGTTTATTATGACAAAGATGCCGACCTTTCGATCATCCAAGCGAAAAAAGTGTCGATCATAGGCTACGGATCGCAGGGACATGCGCATGCCAACAACCTCAAAGATTCGGGCGTCCAAGTGACGGTCGCTTTGCGCTCCGACTCGTCGTCCGTGGCCAAAGCCAGGACAGCCGGCCTGAACGTGATGCCGATCGAGGAAGCGGTGCAATGGGCCGATCTGGTCATGATTCTGGCCCCCGATGAATTCCAGGCGCAGTTGTACAGCGAAGTCGTGGAACCGAACATCCGGCAGAACGGAATCCTGGCATTCGCGCATGGATTCAATATTCATTTCGAGCAGATTCAACCGCGCTCGGATCTCGATGTGATCATGGTGGCCCCGAAAGGACCTGGTCACCTGGTCCGGTCCACCTATACCGAAGGCGGCGGAGTTCCGTCACTGATTGCGATTTTCCAGAACCCGTCGGGAATGGCCAAGGAAATCGCATTGTCCTATGCTTCGGCGAACGGTGGCGGCCGTGCCGGGATCATTGAAACGACGTTCCGGGAAGAAACCGAAACCGACCTCTTCGGTGAGCAGACCGTACTTTGCGGGGGCGCCACGGCACTCGTGCAAGCCGGATTTGAAACGCTGGTCGAAGCAGGCTATGCGCCCGAAATGGCCTATTTCGAATGCCTGCACGAACTGAAACTGATCGTGGATTTGATGTACGAGGGCGGTATCGCGAATATGCGTTATTCGATTTCGAATACCGCGGAATACGGCGACCTGACTCGCGGACCCCGGATCATTACGGAGCAAACCAAAGCCGAAATGCGCAAGATTCTGAAGGAGATTCAGACCGGCGAATTCGCGCGTGAGTTCATCCTGGAAAACCGTTCCGGGACCGCCACCATGAAAGCCAAACGCCGAATCGGCAAAGCCCATCCCATCGAAGAAGTTGGTGCGCGACTCAGGGACATGATGCCCTGGATCAAAGCGAACAAGCTCGTCGATAAAACGAAGAACTGATCGGCGGTTCCAACTTTGTTTGGTTATTAACCGGCAGACGGCGTCTGGAACCGATAAGTATCGAGTGGGTAGTTCGTTTGTGAACAAGGCCATGAAACCGAATGGATAAGCCTCCCCAGAGCCGGCGTCGCCGGGGTATCTATCTGCTTCCGAACCTGTTTACCACCGCGGCGCTGTTTTGCGGTTTCTACGGAATCACGGCCGCGATCAATGGACGTTATGAAATCGCGGCCGGGGTGATCTTCGCCGCCATGGTCCTGGACGGAATGGACGGCCGGGTCGCCCGCCTGACCAATACTCAAAGTGAATTCGGGGCTCAATACGACAGCATGGCCGACATGGTATCGTTCGGAGCGGCTCCCGCGGTGGTCATGTATGTCTGGTCCTTGTCGTCGCTCGGAAAATTCGGTTGGTTCGCGGCTTTCGTCCATGCTGCGGGCGGCGCATTGCGTCTGGCTCGCTTCAACGCGCAACTCGCAACCGCCGACAAACGTTATTTCCAGGGTCTTCCCAGCCCCGCCGCGGCGGCCATTCTGGCCGGATTTGTCTGGGTGGCTACGGAATACGGCCTGGATGGCGGGCCGCTGAGTTACGTCGCGGCAGTTCTGACCATCGCGACGGGATTGTTGATGGTCAGCAATTTTCGCTACTACAGTTTCAAGGATATCGATCTGCGCGGCAAGGTCCCGTTTGTCGTCGCGATCGCCGTCATGTTGTGTTTCGGTCTGATTTTTGCCCATCCGCCGGTCATGTTGTTCGGCTTGTTTTTTTTCTATGCCTTTTCCGGACCGGTGCTGACCCTGATCCTGCGCAGAAAGCGGCGAATCAAACGGAGCGGGGTGTAAGTGCGAGGCGCACGGGTCCCGTAATCCGAGCTTCGATATCTTGGCAAATAAAAAGAACAAGCGTATATTCAGACGACGGTTTATTGGCAATGAATACTCTCAAACACTCGATCATCCAAGGCTCGTATCTTGCGCTTTCCAGCCGCGAGGGATCCGTCCGCGCGGCTTTTTCGGATCTGCCTTCGCTCCTGATACTGGGTCCGCTGCTGCCCTGATGGGCATTCAGCGTTCTCGACTCGGTTCTTACGATTTTCCCTTTGGAATTGTGCTTCCGTTTTGCGATGAATCGCGGGCGGAATCAGTTGGAGTGTTCAGATGAAAGATAAATTGATTATTTTCGATACGACCTTGCGCGACGGCGAGCAGAGTCCCGGTGCGTCGATGACGCGGGATGAGAAGGTCCGGATCGCCAAGGCCCTGGAACGCTTGCGGGTGGATGTGATCGAAGCCGGTTTTCCGGCGGCGAGCCCCGGCGATTTCGAGAGCGTCCAAGCGATTGCGCGCACCATCAACCAGAGCACGGTATGCGGCCTCGCACGGGCCATCGATTCCGATGTCGACAAGGCCGGCGAGGCGGTCAAACCGGCCGGGCGCCGGCGCATCCATACCTTCATCGCAACCTCTCCGATCCATATGAAAATGAAGTTGCAGATGGAACCGGGGCAGGTCATCGACTACGCGGTGCGGGCCGTCAAGCGGGCCTTGCGGTATACCGATGATGTCGAATTTTCCCCCGAGGATGCCGGCCGGTCCGAAGAGGATTTTCTGTGCCGCATCCTCGAGGCCGTGATCGATGCCGGAGCGACAACCCTGAATATCCCGGATACCGTGGGTTACAGCGTACCGGACCAATTCGGCAAAACCATCCGCAACCTGATCGAGCGGATTCCGAATTCGGACAAAGCGATTTTTTCGGTCCATTGCCACAATGACTTGGGTCTCGCAGTCGCAAACTCTCTGTCGGCGGTGTTGAACGGCGCGCGACAGGTCGAATGCACCATCAACGGATTGGGCGAACGCGCCGGCAATGCCTCCCTGGAAGAAGTGGTGATGGCGGTCCGGACCCGGAAAGACGTGTTTCCGTGCAGTACCGACATCGATACGCGGGAAATCGTGAATTGTTCGAAGCTCGTATCCAGCATCACGGGCTTCCCGATCCAGCCCAACAAGGCCATCGTCGGCGCGAATGCCTTCGCGCATGAGGCCGGCATCCATCAGGATGGTGTGCTCAAGAATCGCGAGACTTACGAAATCATGCTCGCCGAGGATGTCGGGTGGACCACCAACCGGATGGTGCTGGGAAAACATTCCGGGCGTAACGCGTTCAAAACCCGAATGCACGAAATTGGGGTCGAATTCGATTCCGAGGATGCCTTGAATCAGGTATTTTTCCGTTTCAAACAACTGGCCGACAAGAAGCACGAGATCTTCGACGACGACTTGCAGGCGCTGATCACCGAAGCCGCGTTGGAATCGGAAGATGATTGGGCGCAATTGGTGTCCTTGAAAGTTTGTTCGGAAACCGGCGAGACTCCGCGCGCGCAGGTTGTGGTCCGGGTGGACGGAGAAGAAGTAACCGGCATCGCGGAAGGCAGCGGAGCGGTGGACGCGAGCCTCAAGGCCATCGAGTCGATTGTGCATACCGGCGCTTCCCTGCAACTGTATTCGGTCAACAATATCACCAGCGGGACCGATGCTCAGGGAGAAGTGACGGTCCGATTGGAAAAACGCGGCAGGATTGTCAACGGGCAGGGCGCCGATACCGACATCGTGATCGCTTCGGCAAAGGCCTATGTGAACGCGGTCAATAAATTGGTGCTCAGAAAGGAGAAGCGCCATCCGCAGACAGGCAGCGACGTTTGATTCTCTGCAGGGTCGGGGCTTCGATGACCGTACAGAATGAACAGCGTGGATGAAAAACTGCGCCTCCAGTATCTGGACGCCATGGGCATTCAGGTCTGGCAGCCGAGAATTCCATTACCCGGCCGGCAAAGTCAGCCGGGTTCCGCGGTGCGAATCGAGCAGGATCCGATGGCGGAGCGCGGAAATCGGCCGGGAGCCGGAATAGACTCCTCGGAAGAACGATGGCAGGAGCTTGAAGCACGGGTGGCGACCTGCACCGCATGTGCATTGCACGCGACCCGGACCCGGACCGTCTTCGGGACCGGCAGCCACACCGCGAAATGGATGGTGATCGGAGAAGCGCCGGGGGCCAGCGAAGATCAACAGGGCAAGCCCTTCGTCGGCAGAGCCGGCCAGTTGCTCACCGAGATGCTCAGGGCTCTCGGATTGAGACGGGAAGAGGTGTTCATAGCCAATATCCTGAAGTGCCGCCCGCCGAACAACCGGGATCCGAAGCCGGGCGAGGTCGAAGCCTGTGAAGGTTTCCTGAAACAACAGGTCGCGATGGTGAAGCCGAAAATCATACTGGCCGCGGGACGGATCGCGGCACAGAATTTGTTGAAGACCGACGCGCCGATCGGACAGTTGCGGGGGCGTGTGCATCGCTATGGAGAGATTCCGCTGGTTGTGGTGTATCATCCCGCCTATCTTCTGCGTTCGCCGCTCGAGAAACGAAAAGCCTGGGAGGACTTGCAATTGGCGATGAGCACGGTCGAGGCCCGTGAAAAATAAAAAAACTCAGAAGATCCAGCGACAGATACGCGATTTGTATAGAAAACGATAAACCCAACGAAAAATGACGGCCTTGTTCGACTTCTTCAAAAAATTGGTGACCTATGACGCGGACCGGGACTTTTACGCCAAGTTCAATCCGAGCGTTGCCGGCGACCGGGATTTGATTTCCTACCGGCCGATGCGGGCGTCCGACATTCGATCCATCGTCGCGATCGAGGAGCAGGTTTATAATTTTCCGTGGCCCGCCCATACTTTTAACGATTGTATGAAAATCGGCTATCTGTGCTGGGTGTGCGAGCGGGTCGATGAGTTGGTTGGTTACGGAATCCTGTCTCTCGGTGCCGGAGAAGCCCATGTGATGAATATCTGCGTGTCCCCGAAATATCAAAACCAAGGGCTCGGCCGGCGGTTGATGAACAAATTGATCGAGGTCGCACTGGAAAATCGATCCAAGACCCTGCTGTTGGAAGTCAGGCCCTCAAACCCGCATGCGATCCACCTCTATCTGAGCATGGGCTTCAGCGAAATCGGCGTTCGTAAAAACTACTACCCGGCCAGAGAAGGTCGGGAAGATGCCCTGATGTTTTCGCTGGCCTTGCCCCCGAAACCGTCCAACGGCGGGTAGTGTAGGCCGTCAAGTCGGCTATCTTCGACCCGCGGGACGGTATTGGAATCCCGCCCCGAACATTTCGGCGATGTGAGATGGTCGAAAAAGGTTCGGTTTGGTTGAATAACCCGTTCAATACCGGTAAATCATGGAAACATGAATGCGGTAATAAATAGATTATCGACACATTTTCAGTATTCGGATTGAATGAAACACCTATTAGATTGATAATATCAATCCTTGGGGGCGTCATGTCAGTGGCGGAACGGCTGGCCGATTGGCGAGGGTTTCCATCCGGGCCGGCCTGACGAGCAGTAATTGGAATCGTGTCATCCAAACTTCAGAACTTACGCAATCGACTGTTGTCAATGCTTAACAGCATCATCGGATTCCGCCGAATCGATAGGAGCCAGCCGGATGGACGAACCGGTTGATCAGGAGTTGGTTCGGCGTGTCCAGAACGGCGACAGACAAGCATTCGATATCCTGGTTATCAGGTATCAGCACAAGCTTGTTCAGTTGGTCAGTCGCTATATCAAGGATTCCGGCGAAGCTTTGGACATAGCCCAGGAAGCATTTATCAAAGCCTACCGGGCGTTGCCGAGATTTCGCGGGGAAAGCGCATTTTATACCTGGCTGTACCGCATTGCGATCAACACCGCCAAGAATCATCTGGTGGCCCGTGCCCGGCGTTCGTCCGAGAACGTGGTCGACCTTCAGGACGCGGAACAATTCGAAGGTGGCGGACGTCTAAAAGATCACGCGACTCCGGAGCATCTATTATTAAGGGACGAAATTGCCGAAACGGTGATGCAGGCGATCGATGATTTGCCGGACGAATTGAGGATCGCGATCAGCTTGCGTGAATTTGAAGGAATGAGCTATGAAGAAATTGCTCAAACAATGAATTGCCCGGTGGGCACCGTGCGTTCGCGGATTTTCAGAGCCCGCGAAGCGATCGATAAAAAAATTATGTCCTTGTTGGACTAGCGGGGTTTGTTTAATGCAAGAGGATCTGGATATTAAGATATCAATGCTCCT
>JAKEEL010000043.1 GCA_022616595.1 Methylococcaceae bacterium | reverse complement strand
TCTCATCTTTTTCTTGATTCCCGCATAAATTCGCGCTAAAAAATGGCCGTCATTGGGACACTCCGAATAACGAACCAGGAGGACTGGACAATGCCAAGCACCTATAACAATAATTTTTCGTTTAATCCCAAGGACATCGCACTGATCGAGGAAGGGCTCCGGACGCTGTCGGAACATCATGATACGATCATGATGATGCGCGACGGGGACGCCGCGGATCCCGGCGCAATCGAGACCAAAGACAAAAAACTCAAACAGGTCAACGAACTGCTCGGCAAGATCTACAACCAGAAAATTTTTTACAGTCAAACCCACAGCCATGACGGTGTGCCGCTGGGTTAGATCGTTTTTTCCTTAACCGGGTTTGTGACCATCGCTGCCTGAGGCTTGATGTGTGCCGCCAAGTCGGCCGGATTGTGCAGGCTCGCTATTCCCGCGATCTAAGCTGATCGTTTCGGGTCGCTTCACCCTGCTTGGACTCGGATCTCTCTGGAATTGGCGTCGTGCCGATCCTGTTCGAAACCTTCGTGTAAGGATTGGCAATGAAAATCAATGGCGTCAATATCGACAGTACCTTCGCGGAAGCTTTTCCGATGAAAGCCACGCGCATCATCATCACCGCGATGAACCAGAAATGGGCCTTCCGCGCCGCGAATTCGATCCGCGGATTCGCGTCCTCCGTGATCGCCTGCGGATGTGAAATCGATATCGAGAGAGCATTGAAACCCTCGGAAACCCCGGATGGCCGTCCCGGCTATTCGGTGATGATTTTCGCGATGTCGGTCAAGGATCTCGAAAAGCAGGTACCGATGCGGGTCGGGCAGTCGGTCATGACGACACCGACCACGGCCTGCTTTTCCGGAATGGATGGCAAGATCCGATTACCCTTGGGCAAGAATCTCAGGTACTTCGGCGACGGTTATCAGACTTCGAAAATTTTTGATGGCCGGCGTTATTGGAGAATCCCGGTCATGCACGGCGAATTCATCTGCGAGGATACCACGGGTGTTTGCGATGCGATCGGCGGTGGAAACTTTCTGGTGCTCGGCAAGAGCGCGCACCATGTCTTGTCGGCTTGTGAAACCGCCGTAGAAGCGATCGAGCAATTGGATAATGTGATCACCTCGTTTCCCGGCGGGATCGTCGGCTCCGGGTCCAAGGTCGGATCGAAATACCGCTTTCTGCCGGCCTCGACAAACCAGGCCTATTGCCCGACACTCCGGGGACTCGTCGATTCGCGCCTGTCCGGCGAGGTCGGCTCGGTGGTTGAAATCGTGATCGACGGATTGACCGAGGAGGCGATCCGGAAAGCCATGCGGGTCGGCATCACCACCGCCTGCCATTACTGGGGCTCGGCGCGCGCCTTGTGCCGCATCAGTGCCGGGAATTACGGGGGGAATCTCGGCAAGTACCATTTTCATCTCGAAGATATCCTCGCGGGTTGCGATTGATTAGAAAGTCCTTCGACCTGCGGGACCACGTGCAGATCTCGAATTTTCGGCCACAATTATCTGTGGCTGAGCGGTCGCGAAACCCGACAGTTGCATTCGATTCGTGGCCGGCAGGTTCGGTTTCGTTCCTCAACCCGACCTTCCGCAGGCCGAAACGAAGCATAATGCGAATTGCAGGAGCCGCAAAGTAGGCGTTGACAAGGTTCCCGTGAATCGGGTACAAACCTAATGATGCACATTCGATTTGTATCGATGGAATCAGGCGGTTATTTACAATAGGGCTTTTTTTAATTGATGGAAACGCAAACAGCGTTTCTCTGAATGCATGCGAATCTGGAACGCAAGGGGTTCTCCCTTTCCAGGCGCGCGAGGACTGAGTTATGAGCAACAATACTTCGGTAGTAAAAAATGCGGTGTGTACGTTTTGCGGCTGTGTGTGTGATGACATGGAGCTGACCGTGGATCTCGATGAAAAACGCATCACCAAGGCCAAAAACGCGTGCGTCCTGGGCAGGGCGTGGTTCTACGAGCACAAGATTGAAAACTATCCGGTTGCGCTGATCGATGGCAAGGAAGCAAGCCTCGAAGAAGCCGTTGACGAAGCCGCGAGGATTCTGGTGAATGCAAAATTCCCGGCGATTTACGGGCTCAGCGACACGACCTGCGAGGCCCAGAAAGAGGCGGTCGCGATCGCGGACTATATCAACGGAAACATCGATACCACGACTTCGGTCTGTCACGGACCGACCGGCATGGCTTTCCAAGGGGTCGGGGAAAGCACCGCGAGCCTCGGCGAAATCAAAAACCGCGCGGACTTCGTGATGTATTGGGGCGGCAATCCCGCGGAAGCTCATCCACGGCATTTTCAGCGTTACGCGGTTTCTCCGAAAGGTTTGCACATTCCGAACGGAAAAGAAGACCGCACCATCGTCATGGTGGACGTGCGCACCACTCAAAGCGCCTCGGTCGCGGATATTTTTCTGAAGGTCAAACCCGGACGGGATTTTGAGCTGCTATGGGCGCTGCGCGCATTGGTCAAGGGCGCCGCGCTGGATTCCTCGGTCGAGGAGACCACCGGTATTCCACTCGATACGATGAAAGATCTGGTCGAACGCATGAAAAGCTGCCAGTTCGGCGTGATTTTCTTCGGCATGGGGCTGACCATGACGCGCGGGCGTCATTTCAACGCCGGCGCCTTGCTTGCACTCGCGACTGATTTGAACGACTACACGCATTTCGTGGCTTTGCCCACCCGCGGGCATGGAAATGTGACCGGCGCCGATAACGTGGTTTCCTGGCAGACCGGATATCCCTTCGGGATCTCTTTCAATCGGGGGTACCCGAGATTCAATCCCGGCGAATTCACGACCGCGGACGTGCTCGCGCGCGGCGAGATCGATGCTTTGTGCGTGATCGCGAGCGATCCCGGTTCGAATTTTTCGAAGAAAGCGATCGAGCATTTGCGCGCCATACCGGTCATTACGCTCGATCCCAAACCGACCGTGACCAGTCAATTGGCGCGGGTCGCTTTCACGACCGCGACCTACGGCATCAATGTCCGCGGCACCGTGTACCGGATGGATAATGTACCGCTCACGACCAGACCGGCCTTCGAATCTCCGTTTCCAAGCGATCAGGACGTCCTCAGTGCAATCAAGGAACGGGTCTGTGAATTGCGCGGCTTGAAACACGCGAGTAACCGAATGACCCGGCAGACCGCAAAGGTTGCCGTTTAAAAACAATAACACTCTTCCTGAGGAGGCGCGGTGTCTGTTCTTCGGATTATCAACGGGAAGGTGCATGATCCCGTCAACAACATAGACGGGAGAATCAAGGATATTTTTGTCCGGGACGGCAAGATTGTCGAAAGTGTTCCAGAGGACAGTCCGACGATCGATGCGTCCGGGATGGTGGTTCTTCCCGGCGGGGTCGATATCCATTGCCATATCGCCGGGCACAAGGTCAATATGGCGCGGAAATTCCAGCCCGAGGATCATCGGAAAGACGCTCAATTGCGGGTCGGAGAGCTTCGCTCCGGAACCGGCGGGGTCGTACCGTCCACCTTCACCACCGGCTATCGCTACGCGACCCTGGGCTACACCACCGCGATGGAAGCTGCGGTGCCGCCAATGAGTGCCCGCCATACGCTCGAGGAATTCCACGACACCCCGGTGATCGACAAGGGCTTTTATGTCCTGCTCGCGAACAATATCTTTCTGAACCAGTTGCTGGAAAAGGGCCGCATGGAGGAGTTCCGGGAAGCGGTTGCCTGGTGGCTGAACGCGTCGAAAGCCTACGCGATCAAACTGGTCAATCCCGGCGGAGATGAGCCTTGGAAAGGACGAAAAAATTCCAATGTCGATCAGCTCGATCAGAAAATCAGTGGTTTCGACCTCACGCCGCGCAAGATCATCAAAGCTCTGATCGATGTCAGCAACGACTTGGGCCTTCCTCACCCCGCGCATATCCACTGTAACAATCTGGGCCACAGCGGAAACTACGCAACGACGCTGGACACCATGCGCACCGCGGAAGGCCGCAGGGTCCATATCACCCATATCCAGTTTCACAGTTATGGCGGCAAGCTCGGCGAGAAGCCCACGTCGAAGGCCGCCGAAATCGCCGAATACATCAATCACCACCCGAATATCACGGCCGATGTCGGGCAGGTGATGTTCGGCAACGCGACCATCATGACCGGTGACGCTCCATTGACCTGGCTGCTCAGGAACATGACCCACAAAAAGTGGATCAACGCGGATACGGAGTGCGAAAGCGGCTGCGGCATCCTGCCCTTCGCCTATCAGGGCCATGTCTACACGCATGCATTGCAATGGGCGGTCGGGCTCGAGTTGTTTCTGCTGTCGAAGGACCCGTGGCGCATGGTCCTGTCCACCGATCATCCGAACGGAGGTTCCTTCGAGAACTATCCGCGGCTGATCCGGCTGCTCATGGATCGTGAGTTTCGCAATGAAGAAGCCCGGAAGGTCAACCAGAAGGCGATCGCGAATACCAAACTCCTGGACATCGACCGCGAAATGACGATGCAGGAGATCGCGATCATCACGCGCGCAGGGCCCGCCAGAATCCTGGGGCTGACCGACAAAGGCCAACTCGGGGTCGGAGCGGATGCCGATATCACGATCTACGACGAAAACGAGAATCGCGAAGAAATGTTCAACGCGGCCCGGTATGTGGTGAAAAGCGGGAATATTTTCATCGACAACCACGAATTTCGCGAGGATCGGCATGGACGCATCTACCATGTCGCGCCGGACTACGATCCCGCGGTTGAAGATACGCTGCGGCCGTTTTTCGAGGACTATTACACGATTCAGTTTGATAATTATGCGGTCGATGATAGCTACCTCGGCGACCACGAGACCGTGAAACCATACCCGGCAAGGTTTGAGGAAGCCAAGGTTTCAATGACTTGATCCGAGGGAACGGATTTCCAATAACAACAAGATCAAATCGCGGAAAGTCATGTATATTCAATCCACGGAAATCATCGATACCTTCGCCGAAGCATTCAAAATGTGCGCGGCTCGGATGGTCATCACCGCCGAGAACGAAAAATGGGCTTCGGCGGCCGGACGCTCGGTGACCGGATTCGCGACCTCGGTGATCGGCTGCAAATGCGAAGCCGGCGTCGAAGCCCGACTGGCAGCCGATGAGACGCCGGACGGACGGCCCGGAATCAGCGTGCTGCTGTTCGGATTCAGCCCCGATGGAATCGGGAAACGCTTGGTCGAACGCATCGGACAATGCGTGATGACCTGCCCGACCACGGCCTGTTTCAACGGGCTCGACGGCGGCGAAATGGTCGTTGTCGGCGGGAAATTGCGCTATTTCGGCGACGGTTATCAGGCGAGCAAGCTGGTCGGAGACCGGCGCTTATGGCGGATTCCTGTCATGGAGGGCGAGTTTTTGATCGATGAATCCTTCGGGGTTCAACCGGCTGTCGGCGGCGGGAATATTCTGATTCTGGGCCGTGATGCTCGAAGCACCCTCGAGGCGGCCGAAGCCGCGGCCGAGGCGATGCGAATTCCCGGAGTGATTTTACCTTTTCCGGATGGCATCGTTCGAAGCGGGAGCAAACCGGGCTCCAAATACAAAGAATTGCCTGCATCCACCAATGATGCCTATTGCCCGAGCCTGCGGGGTGCCGCACCCAAAACCGCTTTACCCGAGGACGTACGCTGCGTGCTTGAAATCGTGATCGACGGACTCACCGAAGCCGCCGTCCGCGAATCGATGCGGCGCGGAATCCGCGCAGCCGCGCGCGAGGGCATCGTGCAGATATCGGCCGGAAACTACGGCGGCAATCTCGGGCAATTCAAGATCAGGCTAAACGAACTGGTGCAGGGGGCAGCCGCCGCATGAAGCTGAGGTTACACACAACTCCCGAAGTCCCCTTGGAAGCCGAGGTGATTTCCCCGGATGCGCTGCAGGGCTTGTCGGAATCCGAGGCCGCCCTTTTGCCGATTTATCACGGCAACCGAAAGGTCGGGTTGGGCGAATTTTTCGAGATATCGGGCCGGGTCGACGAATCCGAAGGTGTGGTCGAAGTCGAGGGAGACTTGTCGCGCGTCAAGCTGATCGGTCATTCCATGAGCGCAGGCCGTCTGGTGATCCACGGCAGTGTCGGCGCACACCTCGGCGCTTCGATGAAAGGCGGGGAAATCCATGTCAGCGGTGACGCCGCGGATTGGGTCGGGCGCGAGATGTCCGGAGGACGCATCGTGATTCAGGGCAATGCCGGGCACATGGTCGGAAGCGCGGTACGCGGAAGTTCGGCCGGCGTGCAAGGCGGGGAAATCATCATCCACGGCAATGCGCTGAACGAAGTCGGTAACGGAATGCGCCGCGGGCTGATCGCAGTCGGCGGCAACACCCATGATTTCACCGGCGTGAATATGCTGGCCGGAACGATCGTCGTGCTGGGCAGGCTCGGAATGCGGCCCGGCGCCGGAATGGTACGGGGTTCCATCGTCGCGATGGAGCGCACCGAGTGCCTCCCGACCTTTACCTACAACTCGACCATCCAGCCCGACTTCATCCGTTTCTATCTGTTCCATCTGCGCAAATTGGGCATGTCGATCAAGGATGAGTTCATCAACGGTCAATATGAAAGATGGAGCGGCGATTCCCTGGAGCTCAACAAGGGTGAGATTTTGATGTACGCCGGATAACAACCGGTACCTTGCGGAAAGTGGTCCGGATCGAGCCCGGTCACGCGTGCCGGCCGCTCGTCGGTCAAGTTGGACGGCCAAACCTAAACCAGAGACCTTCAAGCCGCGCAGGTACTCCATAGTCGACGCTCCCGCGATGCTTCGTTGTCCGTTCCGATGTCCGCGAAAACTGTTGCCGGTTGGTTGATGGGGTATATGGTCATGCTGGGCGGATGCGCTCATGAACAAAAGGTCTCTGCGATCTATCCGCGCTGGGGAGAGGAATTCATCCTGGAAAGCGCGGAAAACCGCGCGACTCCGTTGAAACTGCGCCTGCTCGATCCGGATGCCCCGCCCGAACCCCGCGCTTGCTTGTTGCTGGTCCACGGAATGAACGAATATATCGGCCGGTATCGGGAAATCGCCGAAACTTTTTCAGTTTCTTATCGGGTCGCCGGATTCGACCTGTTCGCCCACGGCCTCTCGAATCCGGTGATCGCGGCCGCGGACATCGCGCTCGCACAAGGCGCCTCCGAAGCAGACGTCAGCCAAGCCTTTCTCGCTCAGGCGGATCTTCGCGACCTGACCCTGCTGCGGCATGATTTCGGATTGGCGCTTCGATTTCTGCTCGATCGTTGTGAAACCCGGCCTGTATTGATCGTCTCCCATAGCCTGGGTTCGCTGATCGCGGCCTCGTACCTCTTGGAAAACCAAGCCGATGAAGCTCTGAATAAGCGCATCGGCGGAATCGTGTTGCTGGGCCCCGCGTTTTCGGTTCCCGACATCCCGGGCTGGCGCGGTTGGCTGCAAAACCCCGCGATCAAACTGTCGTTCGCCGCCGAATCCAATTTTCTGTACTCGGACGATGAACCGTGGTGGACAAGTGTCCCCGCCCAAGCGCTGGCCGTCCCCTCGACTCTTCTGCTGCGGGGTCTGTTCGAGGTATTGTCCTGGCCGGGAATACGGAACCTGGTTACACCGGATACCCCGGATTGGGTCCCGGATTATCTATCCGATTGGCAGGAAGAACGGGATCGACACCGGGCCGATGGCTATATCATCCGCCGCACGCTGCTGCGCTTCGCGAAAGCGGTGGAACAGGAAATCATCCGCTTCCGCCGCCGGATGCGCGACTTCCGCGTTCCCTATCTGCTGGTCTACTCCGGCCACGATCCGATCACCGCGGCCTGGGGCAACGAAGATTTTCTACGCGCGACTCGCGCCAACCACCCCGCCAATGAGTCCTTGTGCTTGAGCGATCAGAATTTTCATGAGCACTTGTTTTCATCGCCCCGCTTTCGAAAAAAAATTCTGCGCCGCATCGACGACTGGCTTGAACGGCGGCTGGCCGCGCTTTGATCCATCGTGAGCGATGCTCATTGAAAATGATCGTTTCGCCGCACCAGGCAAAGCACGACGTCGTAACGCCATCCGCCGGTCCCGGTGTGGGCGTTCCAAAACTGCTCGCGCACATAGGATTGAAATTGTGCCTCGTCCGGCTCCCGGGAAAAAGCATCGGCATCCCGGTCGCACATCATGAATCGAGCGATCCGGAGCGTATCCTCGAACGAATCGGTCACAACCGATCCCGGAACCCGCGTGAAGGAAAAATCGAATTCCGGATGAATGCGAATCACCCGTGCCAAGCCTCGATAAAGATCGAAGCGTTGTGCTCCGAAGTGCTCGAGCATCCGGTTGCACCCCGAATCGGGGTCTTTGAGCGCCACGACCAGAACGCCGTGCGCGGTCAGATGATTCGCGGCGCGGACCGTATACGCGCCCCATTTGTGATCGGGCACATGATAGAAAACATGGCTGATCAGGCCGACATCGACCCGCGCGGGTGGAACCGTAGATGCGATCGTCCCATCGAAGACCCGGGCCGCGGGATGCTTTGACGAAAGCTGTGCCCGCATTTCCGGATTCGGTTCGACCGCATACACAGTTTGAAAATACTCGAGGAGCAGCCCGGTGAGGTCTCCCCCGCCGGCTCCCCAGTCGATCGCATGCGCGTCTTTCGGATAGTTCGACACAAGCGCGCGGAGCAACTTGTGAAGATGGACCCGCTCTCCGCTGCAACTTAGCAGCGTGGCGAAGGCTTCGGCATATTCCGGAGTATTCCAGTCAAAGCGTTGCATAAAAATCTCCTTGCCCGGCCCCACTATTCGAGGAAGGAATAACGGAACGTGTTTACATCCGATATGCTACCGGAGCAAGTCTTCAAATCGGTGGTTCTGTGCGGTGAATTTGTGCTTTCCCTTCTTGTATGAATTTATTATGGCTGAAAGTAGTGCTGCTCCCATCCTTTGCGATTCTATTCTGTGGGTGGCGTTGCCACCCACAGCGCGACAGATTCTTGCCGACTCCGTTTTACCTTGAATGCCCGATTGTATCAAAATATGCCGGGTCCACTTTAGACAACATTGGACACTTCGTATCGTTTTGTCTGATGTTGAATGTTAGCTTCAAGTTTCAACGAGAATGCCTTCCGGACATAAGCAACGAAAGAAGCGTTGAAGCTTTTTTTCTTTTGTCGCGAAGCCGCCTTCTAACACTCCAAGTACCAAGTATTGGGCGTCAAGGACATCGTGCTCCAATTTTGAGTACATTTTTTCCGTCAATTGAGCTAGCGAGGTTGTTCCATAGCGAATTCGCAGGTCGAGAGAAAATAACAACTGGACTTGGAACCAGCGAAATATCGCCCAAGGCTCGTCAAGCGCGTCTGCTTTGGGCATCGCAGCATTGCCTGGAAGTGAGAGCTCAGAAATAAAACCCGCGAGCTCTCGCTTTTCTTCTGCTATCGATGCTTCGCATTCTTCTCTCGTAATAGAAGGCAAATTATGCGATCCGGAGGAAAGGTTGGGAATTATAGTATCTATCGTCGCGACCGTCTCTATGAGGATAGAGATGTAGCTCTTTAGTTCGTTCTCAATCTCGGTGGTAGCAGCTTTATCAATATCGCTGAACGAATAGTCCTGTGTCGCTAGCCGAGAATTAAAACGAAAGTTTATGTCGAGAATATTCTGGGAAGGACATCCGACTGGCTGATGCGTGGACAGTTCTTTGGTGATAAAAGCACCGACACGCGGAACCAGCGGGATGGGGTTCCATGTTTGAGGGAGTTTCCCGAAACACCTTGACCGGCCCGGCTCAGCAGAAGAAACCATTTCGTAAAAAAGCACGTCCGGCATCAACACCCGGTAGTCGACACTGAGGGCATCAAATGAGGACTTCGGAGCGCCTTGAAGGTAGCTCTTATCCAGAATAATTCCGCGGAGATCGTTCATCTTGAGGCTAAAAAGTAATTATCCAGATTTAAAAAACGCACAATTTTAAAGGTTATACAGAAGCCGCACAGTCTTGTCGTTTTACGATTAGACAAAATGAATCCAACTGTCCCATGTTTGTAAGCGCAACCTATGGAAAAGCCGCTTCCAGCGAACCATAAAGCCATGAACAGTATACAAATCGATGAACTTCAGATTCTTAAGTCGCTCGGATCGTCAATAACTCCCCCCAATCCGTCGTATAGCGCCGCGAAATCCGTTCCGCCTTGGGCTTCCAGGTTTTATCAAAACCGGTTGCCGCCACTGAAATAGCATTTGGAAAGCGCCGGTTGATCCGGTCCACGGTCTGCATGAGCTTCCCGCTCTCTGCCTGACAAGGCGCTGAATTGAACAAATCCATCTGCTGCGGTGCTGATGCCGGCTGAATGTGGCTCAATTGCACGCCGCATTTCTGGTAACTGTAACCCGCCTTGAACAGGTCCTTTAACAAGTGGTTGGTCGTGCCGATGAGGATACGGGTGTCCTGTGTGGCGGCATGGAGCTTGACACTGGCCGCCCGCTGATATTGCGGTTCTTTTGGATTGAACGGATTGGTTCGGATGAAAATCGTGATGCAGCCGGTCACCGAATTCTGGACTCTCAACTTTTCCGCGGCCCGGCTGCAAAATTCAGCCAATGCCTCGGACAGTTCCCGGTATTCCGTCAGTCGGCGGCTGAAACTGCGCGAGCAGACAATTTGCTTCTTGTCCAAAGCGATCTCTTCCAATGCCAAGCAAGAAATACCGTTCAGTTCCATCACGGTACGAGCGACGACGACATTGAACCGGTCCCGGATTCTGTCGGTTGGTTGGTCGGCCAAGTCCCGGACGGTGTGGATGCCGATCTGGTTCAGTTTCGCGGCGGTGCGCGAGCCGATGCCCCAAACTTCCTTCACGGGCACGAGTTTCATCAATCTTTCCCGGCGCACCGGGTCCGACAAATCCAGCACGCCGCCGGTTTTTTTCCATTTCTTGGCGGCAAAATTCGCCAGTTTCGCCAGTGTCTTGGTCGGCCCAATACCCACACAGACCGGAATACCGGTGGTACGAAAGACAGTCCTTTTGATCCGCTGACCGTAAGTGATCGGGTCTTGATTGCACACGCCGGTCAAATCCAGGAAAGCCTCATCAATCGAATACACCTCCAAGCCGGGGGCGAATTCTTCCAGGATCGACATCACCCTTGCCGACAGTTCGGCATACAGTGTGTAATTGGATGAGAACAGTTGAACTTTGTGCCGGTTGATCAAGTGCCGCACCTGAAACATCGGCACGCCCATTTTGATTCCCAAGTCTTTGACTTCTTGGCTGCGGGCCACGATACAGCCGTCGTTATTGCTGAGAACCGCCACCGGCTTGCCGACCAAATCCGGACGGAAAACGCGCTCGCACGAAACGTAGAAATTGTTGCAATCGACGAGGGCGAGGAGTGG
>JAKEEL010000042.1 GCA_022616595.1 Methylococcaceae bacterium | reverse complement strand
GTGAATGCTTTGTATCGGCGCGCCGAACCGGTCCGTTTGTTTTGCTGGGAACGCCTGGCCGGTACCTTCCACGGTTCGGGATGCACGCTGGCGTCGGCTGTCGCCGCATTTCTGGCGCACGGCTTCGAAGCATTTGACGCAATTGCCGAGGCTCAGCAATACACCTGGGAAACGCTTAAAGCAGGTTTCAAACCCGGAACGGGGCAAAGCATTCCGGATCGGCTGGTTCGGCTCCGAAGGCCATGACCACCCCCTTTCCATTCTCCGGTCTTTACGCAATTACCGATTCCGCCCGTTGGCCGGGTCCGAGTCTCGTGACCGCGGTCGCGCAGGCAATCGATGCCGGGGCCCGTGCAGTCCAGTACCGTGAAAAACAACACAAAGCCGATATCGCGCTGGTAAAGGATTTACGGGTTCTGTGCCGCTCCCGCCGGGTGCCCTTGATTATTAATGACGACATTGAACTGGCTGCTCGAATCGGTGCCGACGGAGTCCATCTGGGCAGGCACGACGCGCTTCTCGCCGAAGCCCGCCGCAGACTGGGCGGTCAGGCCATCGTCGGAATTTCGTGTTACGATTCGCTCTCGGCGGCGATCCGGGCCGAGGGGGAGGGAGCCGATTATGTGGCGTTCGGATGTTTTTTCGCTTCCCGGACCAAGCCCGAAGCCCCGCTTGTTCCGGTCGACATTTTGAAACGGATCTCGGTCCGGATTCCGGTGGTCGCGATCGGCGGCATCACGCCGGAAAACGGGAAAGCGCTGATCGAATCCGGCGCGGATTTGTTGGCGGTCATCGGCGGAATATTCGGACAGATCGATCCGGGTCGGGCGGCATCGAGGTATGCGAAGCTGTTTGAAAACGCGCGGATTCAATGAGCACTCGCCGGATGGACCTCTTGATTGGAATTATTCAGCGTTCTCCAGGACGACCCTGAAATAACGGGGTAAAAGAGACTCCGCAAACTGTATCGAATTGTAAAAAGAACGGACTTCTCCGGGATCCAGGAGCCCTTGGTCACTACCCGGCACATCATTCTCAATATTCGCCTGGCCGATTTGAATACCCAGCCGGTCGAAGAAAATCACTTTAGCCGCGGGCTCGATGGCTTCGGTGCCGGAGTTTTCGAGGACTGTTTTGTATTCAAAACTTTTATGGCCGTTTTTCCCCGTTAGCGTAAATACAATATTTTTGACATAGCGGTGGTCGATTTCAATCACCTTGTCGAAGGCCAATTCCTTTAAATTGGGTAATCTCGATTGCACCATTTCGGCTATCTCCACTTCCAGTTCGGTCATGCGGGTCTTCATCTCCTCGATTTCCTTGGATCTGAACGATTCCGCCTGCTTGAAACCCGCCAGTTGGGTGGAATAGAGTCTGATCTGGATGCACAATGTCAGTATGATGCAAAGGCTTGCAAACAGGGCCATGGAAAAGCCGACGATGATGAATTTTCTGGACACCCGGCGGTATCCCATTGAACTTGAATGAACGCTAGCCATAGTAGATTATTGAAAACCAACCGTCGGGAAACGAATTACGATAGACTTCCGGTCGTGTCCTTTCACGAGCTTTTTCACGGTGTTCGAAATCGAGTTCAAGGCCGGCCGGGTCAAATACAAGAGTAGGTCTTTTTAGATAAACCTCAAGCACGTGAACCGCCGCCAGGGCCAGATTGTTATCAAAGTATTCAGTCCAACCAAATCTCATTCCGATCCATGGAAAAATTCAATCCCGCGCCGAGTTGCAGCGATATCGACGAATACGGGAGCCTTCGTGCCGAACAAGCCCTGGAGCTGATCTTAAACCGCCTTGCGCCGGTCCGGGGGGCTGAATGGGTGCCGCTCCACGCCGCCGCGGGCCGGGTGCTTGCCGACGATATCTTGTCCGGCGCGAATGTACCGGCCCACACGAATTCCGCGGTCGATGGGTACGCGCTCCGGTCATCCGATTTGTCTTGCGCGGAAAGCGGGCTTGAATTCAAGGTGATCGACACCGCGCTCGCGGGTCAACCGGCCCGCTCGACGCTTAAGCCGTTGACGGCTATCCGGATCATGACCGGTGCGATGATTCCGGAAGGCGCCGACACCGTTTTAATGCAAGAGCATGCCGAAATCACTCCGGACTCGATCAGGATTCATTCAAAATACAAAGCCGGAGAAAATATCCGGGCGGCCGGCGAAGATCTTCGAATCGGTGAAGTGGTGTTGAGAACGGGCCGTTTGTGCGGGCCGGCCGATGTCGGACTGCTGGCTTCGCTGGGCTTCGGGGAGGCGAGAGTTCGACGCCGGGTTCGCGTCGGAGTCCTTTCCACGGGGAGCGAGATCAAAGGGATCGGCACGCGTCTGGATGCAGGCAACGTGTTCGACAGTAACCGCTATACGCTGAATTCGGCTCTGCAACAATTTTCCCTCGATGTAAGCGACTATGGCATCGTTCCTGATGACAAGGACCTGCTCGAAAACGTCATGGCCACGGCTCAAAACGAGAACGACCTGGTCATCAGTACGGGTGGCGTTTCGGTCGGAGAGGCGGACCATACCCGGACAATTTTACAAAACCGGGGCGAAATTCTTTTCTCCAAGGTCGCGATCAAACCCGGACGGCCCCTGACCTTTGCAAGCGCCGGGTCGAAATCATTCTTCGGTCTTCCGGGGAACCCGGTTGCGGTGATGGTCACCTATTACCAATTCGTGTGGCCGGCACTCAGAAAATTGATGGGGATCACTGCGCCAGACCGCTTGCTGACCATTCAGGCCCGAGCCCTCGACCGGATCCGAAAAAAACCCGGGCGCACCGAATACCAGCGCGGCATCCTGGAACGGACCGAAACCGGGCAGTGGACGGTCCGCGTGACGGGACGACAGGGTTCCGGGATTCTGCGTTCGATGAGTCTCGCGAATGCATTCATCGTTCTGCCCCATGATGCGGGGACTATCGAGACGGGAGACGAGGTCGCGGTCCAGCCATTCGAGGCCTTCCGCTAGCGCGCCGGAGGATCGGCGGGGCAATGAGGGACAATGAAACCTCCTGTTACTCGGGCTGCCAATCACCGGAAAGCATCTATACTAACCATCATGAAGAGCTTTCGTCACCCCGGGAGGCGCATCAATCGCGATCGATGCGCTTCGTACCTCAGCACATCCCGCGATGTACTTTTACCCTGAAATTGCTTTGGAGATTTCCGGCCTGGATTTACGGTAACTTTACGAAAACGGATCTTGTTCGATTATGAATAGTACAGATAGTACAGAAGAGAAGAGAAAATACCTCCGTAAAAAGACGGCAAAGGTCCTGAAGGTGTTCGATCTCAACACCGAGGAATACTTGGGCAACCTGGTCGACATCTCCCCGGGCGGCATCATGCTGGTCACGCACTCGGATATCGAAGCCAATAGCGTTTACCAGATGCGGATCCACTTTCCCGAGGATTCCGCCAATCAGGAGCCGATCACATTCGGCGGCGAAATACTCTGGACAGACAGTCGAATGGATCCGAATAAGAAATGGGCCGGCATCCAAATCATCGACATCTCGCTGGAGATGACCATGCGGATCGACCGGTTGATCAACGAGGATCTGTGATCGGCGGGTTGCATGAACGGATCACGGATGAGACTTTCGGCCAGGTTATTTACTCGGCTCGTTCTTCAATAATTCCTGTATGGATTTCAAAGCCCTGTCCACAAACGGCAGGCGCTCCAACTCAATAATTTTTGCGCGTCCCTGTTCGAGATCATCCGCAAGGTCCTGCAGGGATTTAACCGCGATCTGACGTCCGCCCTGATTGACGAACATATATTTGGACGTGGTCGTGTTAATCCAGGCCAGCTTGCCGCGATGATAAATTTCCTTGTCTTCGTCAAAAAACTCGAACCAGGTTCCAAATTCCAAGTGTCTCAAAGAATCAATCAAGGATTGCCGTTCGGAACTGACCGCGATCATGTTCGGTGGATGATCGACATCCTCGGCAAGAGCCTGCCGCCATTCTTCCGGTATTATGTTTTTCAATTGTTCGACCCGCTCCTCGGTTGAATGCACCGTAACAGGCGCTTGTTTGGATTTCAGAGAATCGGATACAAGATCCCGCTGCGTTTTTTCCGCGGCTACCGAATCGGCTTTTCTCGGAATGGCCAAGGCTGCCTTGTGACAGGCCTCGAGGCCCCGGAGCATGGTTTCCACATCGGATTCGATGTCCCCGGCAATTTCCAGTCCGGCTTTCACGGTGTCTACGATTTTGGGCAGCTTCAGTCGCAAGAGATTTCGCTCGTCCTCATCGGTCTTTTGCTTTACGCTCCAGATTAGTTCATCGGTGATTTCCAGGCCCGACGCCCATTCCTGACTTTGCTCTCCGGAACGCAATATTGTAATGACCAAATAGTTGGCCCACGGTCCCATCAGCAACGATTCGACCGCTTTCGGGACGGCGCTATTCACGAGCCGGTTGACAATCTCGTGGGAAACCGTGCGGCGCGCCGACTGTAACTTTTCGCGGCCCTTGGCCGCTTCGACCGCGCGTTTCTCCATCATGATAGAGCGCCTGTGATGAGCTGTCATGAATGCGGTGAACTCGTCCAGTAATGGGGAGAAGATCTCCGTATTATCCTGGAAGTCTTTTACAATTCTATTAACAATGTCACGCATTTTCGAAATGATGCTGAGACTCGAGCCGTCACCGCCGCTACACAAACTACCGGCCTGGCTCATCGCATTCAACAAGCGTCGGGCGGGATGCTGGCCCCGCACAAAGAATTTTTTATCCAGCACCGCGATCTTGAGAAAAGGTGTGTGCAAATGGCTCAGCAATGCCTTGACCGCATCCGGCAGGGTTTCGTCGTCCAGGATCATTTCGAACAACATGCCGACCAGGTCGATGACATCCGCGTCGGCCGCGGTCACCTGTTTCCGCGATAAAATCTCGCCCAGTTTCTCGATCTGTGCGGCGAACGAATCCCGGATGCCATGAATATTCTGATCGGCCATGACCGAGGGAGCGCTGGACTGCTGCAAGCGATTCAATTCCAGGACCAGCTCCGCGAGATTGGTTGTGTTGATGCCCTCCTGAATCACAGTTCCGGCGTATCCTGGTCTGATCTGCCCCGGGACGAACCGGCGACCATGCCTGCGGTGTGCGAGAATCCGGCTGATACCCTCGAACAAAGCCTGCTTGAGATCTTCGTCTTCCGGAATTCCGGGATCATAGCCGGTGAGGTCGGCCGCAAATTGTTCAACGGAGCCGGCGAATACGGGCTGCCTCCCGGCAGCCGATGGCGCGGCTGCATTGGGGGTTGCGGCGCCCGTCGGCGGGACGGAGCCTCGCCGTGAATGCTCCTCTCCGGGTGGTCTCGAAGAACCCGTGCCGGGAATGCCGAGCGTCAGATTCGGCAGCACCCCGGCTCTGGCCAAACTCGAGTTGAATTCATCATAGACGGGCCCGGCTTCACTGACCACGCAGCGTTGAAATGCCTTCAGCATCGGAATCTTGATATCGAGCGTCAAAGCGAGAGAATCGACCGCAATCAAAAAGGCTTCGCAAAGATGCATCGGACCCGCGGGCAGAGCGGCGCTGCGCTCGCCGAGTTTCGTACCGCCATTGATGACCGCCAGACGATGGTTCAACGCGTAGAGATGTTCCGAAAATTGATTCTGGGCATTGGTGACAATCGTGGTAATTTCGACGGTCACTTCAAAATCGTCTTTATCGACCAGGGAAAGTTGTCCAAGCTTTCTCGAGGACTGTTCCTCCTTGGTGGTTCCGATCTTTCCCAAGTCGAAATTATGGAAGCCCTCCGCGATCGCGTGATAAAAATCCTGTTCGACCGTTAACCGCCGGAGTTGAAGTTCCTGAATCGTCTCGAAGACGGTTGTTCTGGACGTATCGCTTTCGGCGCTGTCGGCAATTCTTAATAGAATTTCGTCAACGTTATCCAGCATGCTTTTAAACAAAGCAGCGAACCCTTTTGAAACCTTATCGCGGCATCCGTGCATCAAATCTCGAAATCTCGGCAGAGTACCGCGGTGGGATGGTCTTCTACTTGACTCGGTTATCATGGTTACGAGTGTTCTGTTCAACTGACCTTAGAGGAAGCTCCGGGCGATTCCGCCGGGAGCCGACGGAGTACTGTACGGGTAAGTCTTTTCATCCGTTGTCGAAAGTTCGGTCTCGCGCGGACTCGGATTATGCCACAAAATTCGGTTTGGCGGTCGATTCAGCATGATCGATTCACCAGTTTCCGGCCTTGGATATTGGCTTGCTGGCGATCGTTCGGGTCGTTGTTGCGAGTTAAAATGCAACTCCGATTCCTGATCAAAATACTGCCTCGGAAAGCGCAGATTGATGACCGCCCCGAGGCTTTGAGCCAGCGTTTCCCCGAACGCATCCCCTTCCCAACGCCAGGTTACGACCCGGTTTTGGTCGGTGGCCAAGCGTGGCGTAACCAGATGATCGGTATACACGTACTGGATGCGTTCGTGGTTAGTTCCTGCATCGTAATCGATCTGGGTGACGGGTTGGCGGTTGGCGTGGATGTAACCTTTGATCGGGGTTCCGTCTTCAAGAATTGGAGAATACAAAACGTATGTGACTCGGTAGCCTGCCTGTGTATCGACACCCCTGCTGATCAGATGAGAAGAGTACTAGAGTTCCGTCCGCCGCCCATTTTGCCTTCAGCGTCTGGCGAGGAGGGTACGCCACGCATATCAGATTCGATGAGGATAGATCAGTCGCGGGTGCTCTTAAGACATAGACAAGTGCCTCAGAAATACGTCCATCTTTGCAAACGTTATCTGCTCTTACGAGAACATAATCTCCATTAATACTATGGGATCGGTATACCTCTTCAAGATGCTCTCCGTCGCACCTGGCCATTAGCCCACCTCCGAACAGAAATGGATACAAATATAACCCCAGACCAATCACGGCTAATAGAATTGTTACGCGCAATATCAGGCTATTCATCTTGCTCCTATGCTACAAAAGCAGCGCTCATCTACAAGTTGGGCACGTGATATACACAGATATCGCATGTCCTAGCGATCCTGCTTCATTAATGGCACCAAGAATCGGGTTAAGATAGGTAGGATTTCCATACACTCCGGAGAAATAATCTTTTATTCCGTCCTGAATCCAGTGGCTATCAATTGGGTCATCACCACGAAATCCATTATCAAGTGGATGACCGAACTGCGCTGGATTATTGTTTCGTCCAGCGCACTGGTTTGTTTCAACGGAGTATTGGACCGAAGGAAACATCGTAATATTTTGTGGGAAAATATTGTGGCCAAGGCGGACATTTTTGGCTGCTTTTGTGCCGGTATTACGGACAATAATGCTATGGGTAAAGACATTTGTTTTCTGTTCGTCCTGAAGCGTAAAGGCCGATATATGGCCGATGAAAGACACGATCCGCGGCCGCCCTTCAGTAAAGTACTTGATCAATACACCGCCAATCAGAGTGATAAATGGAGCGGTAAGTTTTGCGGTTGTGCCGATGTCGAGTGTGATCACTTGCTCCCCCAGTCATCTAACGTTGCCCATAAGCCGCGCCGCTTTTTGGCGTCGGCTTGATGGGCTGGTTAGGCCGATGCATCATTGCAAGACCTGACCGTTCGCGGTAACAGCAGTAAGTCTAGCGGGTTGAAGTCCCGTCCGGGGAATTGTCCGTACGCCTCGGTAGTATGAGGAAGCGGCATCGTG
>JAKEEL010000265.1 GCA_022616595.1 Methylococcaceae bacterium | reverse complement strand
CCTATGCCACGGGCGCTTACAGTTACCGACAAATCGCCGAACATTTCGGCTTGCATTTGGTAACGGTCGGGCGCATTGTGCGGAGGAGCCTGAAAAGCTGAAAGGCTGTTTGGAAACTCCATCTGGAGGCCTTGAGCGGTGTGGCTTGCCGAGGAAAATCTGAATTTCCGTCGCAACCTCCGTCAAGACCTTGGATTCTCTGGCTTACGTTCAGAGTTTCCGAACAGCCTCTGAGTCTTGTGTTCTTGAGATAGACCTGACGCTTTACTCCTTGGCATGGGGACCCGTTATTTCGAGCACATCCGGATGGCGGGCCTGAATCTCGGCTTTACGGGCGCCGAGACACCCGGTGACGATCACTTTTCCGTTCTCGGCAAGCGCTTCGCCGATCGAATCGAGCGATTCTTCGACGGCCGCGTCAATAAACCCGCAGGTATTGACCACGACCAGATCGGCATCGCCGTAGCTCGGCGAAATTTCATAACCGTCCGCTCTGAGCCGGGTCAGTATGTTTTCGCTGTCAACCAGCGCCTTCGGGCAACCGAGACTCACAAATCCGACACGCGGATTTTCGTGCGCGGATCGTGCGATTTCAACTTTTTGTTTCAATTTCTTTCCCGGATGTTCGTCGCCGACGCTACACAGCGGCGCACAACCCGATACCCATGATCTACGCGCAGGGCACTTAAGAGTACATTAGTCAATGGAAAAAGATTTGAGTGAAAAGAGCGTATTATATACCGAACACCGCCGTGACCGGGGCGTGATCCGGTTCGATTTCGGTCGCCCGCACCAAAGGGTTACCGGAAACCGACGGCAATTGATTCGCGAAATCGACGTGACTGTCGACGACCGGCAATGCGCGGCGTACCCCGCCGGTTCGCGGAAAGAGTTCCTCGGAAGCAAGAATCTGGTCGAGCAACTCGCCGACCCCGCCGTGGATACGCGAATACCTCCGGTCTTCGTCAATCAACACGGCGGTATTGAACAGCCGCGCACCATCGCCCTGATCCGGGCGATCGAATCCCAATGTACCGATCTCGCTGCCCGGCGGTCCTAATAACAGCTGGGACGTGGCCGCTTCGGGGTTGTCATTGAAATCACCGAGCACGATTACGCCGTCGGCCGGGTGATCGGCAAGAAGCCGGTTCACTTCGCGCCGGATCTGAGCAGATTCCGCCGTGCGCCGGATCAGCGCGGCCCCCGCGACCTGCGCGCGCAAATTTTCATCGTTCGTGGAGAAGAATCCGCCGGGAAAAGTCAGCAGCTTCGATTTCAGATGGCAGGTAATGATATGCACGCGAATCCCGTTGCGGTTCACGGTCACCCCGACCGCTCCGCGTCCGAGTTCCGTAATCTGGATTACGTTGCCACCGTTGTCGAGTCCGGCGACGGAATCCAGCGGCGGCGGCCCGGTGAAGGCCGTGATGTCGGCGGCATCGCCCAGGAACGGAACCCGGGACAGAATACCAACCCGAATGCCCCGGCGGTCCGGAACACCTTCATGCAAATCCGCATATGCCGGAAGCCGCCCGCGCAGGTCTGCCAGTGCGCCGGGCCCGAGTTCCTGCAACGCGATCACATCCGGATCGAGCACCATAACGGTTCCAGCCAGAAAATCGAGCTTAGCCTGATACCGATCCTTGTCTTCCTGAGCAGCCTCATTTCCCGGGGGAAACAGGTTCTCAACATTCCACGTCATTACCGATAAGGTCATTTTTGTCTCCTGCTGATCAGCGTGTCCTGGCCGACTGTCCGGCCCGACGGTCGGTCGCGGCGGACTTGAGTGCGGGAATCGGAAGTAAATCCGTATTTTGAAGCGGCAATTCTACGCCAGTTTCTTACCGAATTATCGGAATTAGTACAGCTTTGGTATTCTTCATATTATTTCCTTATGCCCTTGCGGATGCCGCCGCCACATGCCCCGCCAATTCGGTAACGAATGTGCGCAGCCCCGTCATATCCGAAAGCTCCTTGTAGTCGCCTGTATTCAAAGCACTCCGCGGGGATGTAAGGATGGTGGCAACCGTATAGAGCTGTCTTGGATAAGCTTTCGACACAAGATGTTGTATCGCTGCGCATAGGATGCTGCCTTGAATTCCGAGAATACCGGAAAATGAGGCGATTCATCTCGCACCGGCATATTGGATTTTGGGCAGTCTTCCAGAAGCATGAGCCATCCTAGAAACGGCTTCGTCTGTTCTCCGAAAGCGCCTTCTCGGTAGGCTGTCCACAAATCGTGCGCGGTTCCAATGGCCTCTTCGGTCCGGTTGTTAAAATTATTTCCGAACGACGGCCCCACCTGGCTTTTGAATTCAAGGGCGGCGACCAGTCGTCCCTTGTTCATAACCAAAAGGTCCCAAAGCTTTGTCGGGCGAAAAAATCCCGGCAATGTCAATACTCGTCGTTCCTGATGTATTTCTGCATGCGCAAGCCCATTTGCGTGGACGATGTCCTTCACGAGAGCGATAAACCCGTCCATGTTTTTGCCTGCGGTGACTCCAGCTCGCTCGCCCTGGTCGGGCTTCCCGGCCTCGATCTGCTTTTGCCGCGCCTTTTCGCGATTACCCCAGAAAGCCATGACGGCCTCTTTCGCCTGAATTTCGTACCTGGCCAGGTCCAATGCCATATTTCAGTCTTCATTCCCGCCAAGCGCGGATCTCTCGATGCGAGTTAGTCCATAGAGCGCAAATGTCGCGCTATCGCACGCTGCACGATCGCGTCTACTTGCAGCCTGAACAAGCGCGGCTCGAAGCGCTTCGGGCACGCCCCCCCAAAAAGGCAGGCGCAGGCGGCGCAGATACTGCGCCTGGAAGCGCAGGCATCCGCCGCGCATTTTCGTTGAATAAGTGGCGATAAAAAGCCGGGTCACGGATGAAAGGAGAACGGCTTGCAGCGCCCTCAAGTCCCAGATATCAGATATCACGTAATACAGATTGTGGTGAGGGTAAAACTGACCGTCTTCGTAAACAATATGCGCCTGGCCCTTGATGTCCGGGATCAGGAGCTTGGGTATGTTCGCGATGACCGGCGTGATCCGATCGATCGTGCGATACCAGTTCGCGGGAGCTTTCTGCGCACAATGACGCCCCGCAATCCGGTTTTTGCGCGCATCAAGATAACGTCTGAGTCGGGGATAGTCCGTAAGGTCTACCAGACCTCCGTTATCGGCAAACGGATTGATAACACCCAGTCCGCGCCACCGGACCGTTCCGTCCTCTATGTCTTTGGTCATAACAAGCGGAATCTTGCGATCGTCCTCGACATCCAATTCATTGAACGGTCCAATAAAGTCCTTGTCGGCGCCGGTGGCTACGCCGATGCCAACTTTGCACCCTGCCTCTTCGAGAAGCGGAAAAGCGGCTTCGAGTCGTCGTATTATGGAAAGCTGATCGGAGGAATCGAGAATCCACGGCTCGGCCCCACTGGCAACGCCATCGATGCTCTGTATGCCCGTTTCTTTCGGAGGCTCGTTAATCGACACAAATGCCCGAGCAAGAGCGCGAAGCGGCCCGGCTTCAATCGGCGGCTGGTGGGTCATGCGCGTTGTCTTGCCTTGTTCGCGCGCAATGACGGTGATGGCGGGATAGGCAATCACCTCGGAATGGAATGCCGGTGTGTTCACCATGTCCACATAAATTTTCAGGTGGAATCGTTCGAAAATGAGTTTGCGAAGCGGACCGCCATAGCGGTTTTTCATCCATCGGTCAGCGCATATGAATCCCAGCACGCCGCCCTCCGCGAGGGCCGTCAGCGACCGTTCGATGAATGGAATGTAAAGATCTGCGCGGTCGAAGACCGTTAGATACCGGTTTCGGTACTCTGCAACCAGGACATCCGGGATCAGTTCCTGGCGGACATAGGGCGGATTGCCGACGACGATATTGAATTTGCCCCGAATATCCGCGAGCAGAAAATCGTCATTGACTAACCACACGTCGGCAAGCCGTGTAGCCTGATCTCTGGTAACGTCGTTCCCGGCGAGGAGTTCAATGACCAACGACCTGCTTTTCTCGAAGGTCTCCCGGTGAAGTTCAACGGCGCGGACACTGCCGGATAGGGCTTCGACCGGATCGCCTTGACCAAAAGACCTCCAGGATTCCAGAAGCCTTTCGATCGCAGGCAGAAGGAAATCGCCCCTGCCAAAAGAGGGCTCAAGAAGACGCAGCGAATGGAGTTTTCGATCACTGGTATAGCCAGTCAGATCTAGCAAGAACTCGACGACTTCGCGTCGCGTGAATATCGCGCCGCGCGCTTCAATGCCCCCATTCTTCGCAAGGATTTCAACGGCCGCGGAGAGTGGACAACAGAAGCCAGGCAATGATTGCTGGCGGCACTGCTCTTGAACGGGTGCCTTGGAATGGACCCGCGTCGATGAACTCCCCATAACGGCCTCCAGATTAATGGCCCCAGCTCAGCGACATACCTTTCAGCGGCCGCACGGAGGAGAACACGATCCACCGAGTTTTTGGTACTTTTGGCGATCGCCTCCAGAATCCGAAATAACTTCGGGGTAAGGTTACCAATGCTATTGGCGGCGGTTCACCATTGCTTGGTAGCGTCTCTTTGTAACTGACCGACGGCATAGAAAAAAACTCGCAGCTTAAACCGCGTACCACTTTACACCGGATCTGTACATCAGGCCATATACGAAGGATTCTTCCAAGGAATTCGCGGTATTTATGGTCAATACGCCGGATGATTCTGTCTTCATTGGCGGCTGGAGTGAAGCGACCTTCGATCGCGAGATTATCCGCTCGCGCGTAGCTTGGTATTGAGCGGGTGCGCCCAGTATTGTGGTAAAGCTTCAATCGGTTTCGCTGTCTCTCCATAAGCTCGGCCACCCCGGCCATCCGAAAACGGATTGATTCTGGGCAGCCCCCGGATGTGAAAGCGGCGCGGCAGTTTTTTGGCCAAGCCGCCGAGATTATTTCTGATCCCAGCTATCTTCCCACATGCAGTGCTTGATCGTATGGCGATTCCTGATCAGTTCATCGATCGAGGGTTCGTCGTTCAATGCGCGTTTGATCGCCAGCTTGGTGGCTTCGTAGTTGTTCTTGTACAGTTCGGCCTTGTCGAGGCTTTCTTCCCTGGCGCAACCGGGATCGATCCATACCAGGCTGATGATGCACAGGTCATTAGCCTGGTCGCGCGGGATGATGCCTTCGATCACGCAATCCAGCACGGCGTCGGCGGTCGCGGCCTGGACCACGCCGCCAAAAAGTTCAATGTTGAAAGAATCCTTCAGCGTGACCTTTGGCACCATCATGGTGACCGGACGCACCATCTGGTTGATGTCGCGCACGGCAAACATCGCGGTGTGGCCCTTGCTCTGAGCCATTAGATTGGCGAATGCCTGGCCAACCGGCCCGTCCACGCAACCGATCACGATTTCCGGCATGGCCGCAATGACATCATTACCTTCAGTGAATACAGTCGCTTCACCGGCCTTGAACATAATCTTGTTGGACATGGTTGATTCCTTGAGAGGTTGCGCAAAGCGCGTATTTTATAGAACCGGCTGTTCTACGGCAAATCAAGTGCTTAGCTTCATTTGCATATCGCGATGCGAGATTTCCGCATTTGTGAAGGCCAGCTTCAAATTCGAAAGTCGGACTGATACGGCGGATGCAATTGATGACGAATAATGCCTGAAATCAATCATGCATTCCCGCGCAAGAGCGTTGGGAATGGGAAAACCCTGCGCGGATTTTTCGGCAAGCCAAAAATGAAATGGCGCGCCCGGCGGGATTCGAACCCACGACCTTCGGCTTCGGAGACCGACACTCTATCCAACTGAGCTACGGGCGCTAATTTGAAAATCCGTGATTTGAAGAAACGCTGATTCAATCCATCCTGTATTTCTGGCGAATTGGCCGCACCCGATGAAAACCCGGTGCTGCGTTACGCAATCAATCGCGGAAGCCGCAAAATTCCGCGGCGAATGCCCGCGCTGGATTATACGGTTTCGCGGTTCGTCATATTCTGTCAGGTTAATGAGACTGTGGCAACTCGAAAACACCATTACTGTAGAGAACAAATAAACTGTCCGGGTTTGTAGCACATGATCTGTCCGGTTTTAATCCGGTACCGGGGAGGTACTCGGATGAATCGGACAGAATGGCTACAGGAGACTCGGAAAATGAGGTTTGAAGAAGCATATGGTGGCTGGCAATCGAGGCGGCTCCTGATTAGTAAGGGATATAGAAATTACAAATATACCGTTGTAGGATGGATAGTTATATCCCACCAGCGTAAAGCTGGGGAACGTTG
>JAKEEL010000264.1 GCA_022616595.1 Methylococcaceae bacterium | reverse complement strand
TAACTTGACTTCTTCCGGAGTCAAGACCAATCTGGGACGCGTTGATTTCCTGGCCATCATTTAGCATAGCATGGCACAATCCTTTATAGATATATTTCACCGAAACGAAATACTAGGAAATTTGGGTCAGGGGCGGCTCTGTGATTCCAAGACGGAACGAAACACGGCTCCGGATTGCCCGTTCCGTGGCGGCTTACTGAATTTGCTCTTTCTTTTGTTCCCTGACCAGCAGGTTCCGGACCGCGGTTTCCGGTGCGATTTTTTCGTATAGAACCTTGTAAACCTGTTCCGAGATCGGCATTTCGATATGCTGTCTGGCCGCCAGTTGGTGAATCTCCCGGGCCGCGGAAATTCCTTCGACTTCCTGTCCGATTTCACGAATGACCTGGTCCAGCGGGCGGCCCTGTCCGAGTCCGATGCCGAGCCGCCGGTTTCTGGACTGATTGTCGGTGCAGGTCAGCACGATATCGCCGAGCCCCGCGAGACCCATCAAAGTTTCCTGTTTTGCGCCGAGGGCAAGGCCGAGTCGCATCAATTCCGCAAGCCCGCGGGTCACGATGGCGGCCCTTGAATTCGCGCCGAAGCCGAGCCCATCGGCGGCTCCGGTCGCGATTGCGAGCACGTTTTTGACCGCGCCGCCGAGCTGCACGCCGATGATGTCATCGCTGGTATAGACGCGCAAGCGTTGATTGTGGAGAATTTCAGACAAATCCGAGGCAAAGCCGCTGTCTTGCGAGGCGATCGTCATCGCGGTGGGCAGATTCCTGGCGACTTCCTTCGCAAAGGTCGGGCCCGATACCACGGCGATCGGGCGGTGTCCGGGGAAAATCTGACAGGCCGTTTCATGAAGCAGACCGCCGCTTTCGGGGTCCAGTCCTTTGGTTGCCCAGGCGATCCGGGTACCCGGATCGAGAAAGGGCTCGCACTGCATAAGCGTGGCTCGAAACCCGTGGCTCGGAACCGCGACCAGCACGATATCGCGATTTCGGACGCTCTGCGGAAGGTCGGAACCGTACTCGAGATTATCCGGAAGGCGGATGTCCGGGAGATAGCGGGTGTTGCAGCGTTCTCCGGCAAGCTTCTCCATGTGTGTTTTACTGCGGCCCCAGAGCATGGTTCGGTGGCCGTTGCGCGCGATCAGGATCGCCATCGCGGTTCCCCAGGAACCCGCTCCGAGTACGCAAATCGAGGCCACCTGGTATCCTGTGATCAGTTGATGCTGTGAGTCGCGGGTGCCTGCTGTTGTTTCATGCGATCGAGATGCTGTGCGTAGAGCGCATCGAAATTGACCGGGGCGAGATGCATCGGAGGGAAACCTCCCTTGGTAACCAGGTCGGCAACCACTTCCCGTGCATAGGGAAACAAAAGATTCGGGCAAAAGCTGCCGAGCAGGGGTCCCATTTCGGCTTCGGTCAGTCCGGAAACCGTAAAGATTCCGGCTTGACAGACCTCCACGAGATAAGCGGTCTTTTTTTTGACCTTGACGGTCACGGTGACCGTCAGCGAGACTTCGAAAAGATCTTTCTGCAGGGATTGGGCATTGCTCGAAAGATTGATTTCAACTTTCGGATCGTCCCAGACTTCGGTGAAGATAGAAGGCGAATTCGGCGCTTCGAGGGAAACATCTTTCACATGAATTTTCTGAATTGCAAAGTGCTTTTCGCTTGCGGGGTTATTGTCGGCCATGGACATTCCTGCGGGTGTGGGTTAATGATCGGACGGGAGACAACCCATGACACGGATTTTTGTCCCGGATAATATTTTGGTGTTTGCATTTCGATCAAAGTTCGATTGCTTTTTTCGGATCGGCCGCGGGCTTTCGTGAAGGGGGTACCCAGTCAACATGCAATGATCGGGGTCGCTGGTACGGGAATCGGTCACACGGGCGCCGGGCTACTTGCGATGCTTGGGTTTGGACCGGCGTATCGGCAGGTGCAGATCCTCCCAGGCCTGGATTCCGCCTTTCAACAGGTAAACGTTTTGAAAACCTTCCTTGATCAGTCGATTGCAAACCTTCGGAGAACGCGTGCCGCTCTCGCAGGAAACCAGCACAGGGCCGTTTTTATAACTTTCCAGTTCATGGATGCGTTGATCGAATTTGGTCGACGGAACATTGATCGAATTCTCGATATGCGAGCCGATATATTCGGCGGGTTCGCGCACATCGATCACAGTCACATCGGCCGTGTTCATGAGTTCGACGGCTCTCACCGGACTCAGCGTGGCGTATTTGCGCATCAGGGTTTCGAACAGGTCGTGCAGCAGCAGATAGACCGTCAGTCCCAATGCCGAGAACAGGATCCAGTGGTTTCTGGCAAATTCGATCATTTGATCCATGAATACACCCTATGAAAAATCGTCGCGTTGGCAGAGTCAATTCTTAGCAATCAAGCTGTGCTTGGTTATTGAATGGATTGTCCGCGTGTCTCTTGCATGAGACCCGTCCGGACGACAGAGTATAAATGATTTTGAGATTTTGGGCCTTCGCGCGTCACGACCGCGTATCCCCGAAAAAAGCCAAAGGAACGCGGCTTCATCGGTTGCGGGCCACGATCAGGCTCGCGTTATTGCCGCCGAAGCCGAATGAATTGCTCATCACGGTTCTAAGGCCTTGCTCCGGGAACGGTTCCCAGACCACATTGCAGCGGCACTCGGGATCGAGATCGCGAAGGCCCGAGGTCCCCGGAACGAAGCCGTGTTCGAGGGCCAGTAGCGAAATAACGCATTCCAGGGCACCCGCGGCACCCAGGGTATGGCCGGTGATTCCCTTGGTTCCGCTGACCGGAAGGCGGTCGCCGAAAATTCGCGATACCGCCTTGGCTTCCACGCGATCGTTGACCTCGGTCGCGGTCGCGTGCAGATTCAAATAGTCGATCGCCGCGGGCTCGAGCCCCGCGATTTGCAGGGCATGTTGCATGGCGCTGAGGGCACCCAATCCGTCCGGATGCGGCGAACTCATGTGGTAGGCATCCGAAGATTCTCCGACCGCGAGAACTTGAAACGGGAAATCCGTCCCCGCATCGATTTTTTCGAGCAGCAAGAGTCCCGCGGCCTCGCCGATATTGATCCCTCTGCGGTTTTTATCCATCGGCCGGCAGGGCGACTCGGAAATCAGTTCCAGGCTGTGGAATCCGCGCAGCGTCAATCGGCACAGGGTGTCCACACCGCCCGCGAGGACCGCGTCGCAAATCCCGTTCCGGATCAAGCGATGACCCGCGGCGATGGCCTTGGCGCCCGAGGAGCAGGCGGTCGACACCGCGTAACAGGGTCCTTCGAGTCCCAGTTCGAGCTGCAGGAATCGCGGCGTGGCCTGATAGGCATGGCGGCTCAAAAAGTAAAAATCCAAGGGCATCGCGTTGTCGCGCAGCAGGATTTCATAGGCGGCTTCGG
>JAKEEL010000263.1 GCA_022616595.1 Methylococcaceae bacterium | reverse complement strand
GTTTCACGATGTCGGGGATCGACTTGTGCTGGAAGATGCGGCAGTTCGAGCGCCGGGTCAGAAACCAGAGCCAGGGCCTGACGACTGCCCGGTAACGATTGTACTCCCCATCGGTACCAGCATAACCGAAGCGGCTCGCGAAACCGTTAAAGTACCTGTGCTGACCGTCCTTGAGCGTCAGGCACACGCAGATATTCTGCCCGAGGATCCGGGCCGGGCTGATTCGATTGTTTTCACTCAAGAGATCGAGTTCGTATTCATACAACTGGCTGATTTTCTCCGAGCCCATCATCCTGCGAAACAGCAGGACGTCTTCGCCCAGCGGAGTCGCTACGCTGATCAAACGGTTGCTCTGCTGAATCGGCATGATGACGGATCGCGTGAACCTTAAGTTGCTGAAAACAACTACGAGATTCGCGATCCTAACAGAATTCCCAACTCTTTGTGAAGTGTAATAGTAGCGACGGTATTCGGTAGTTGGATAGAGACAATACCTTTCGTACTGCGAATTTCGGCGCCGATATTCGATATGCCGTGAGGTATATAATCATCAGCCATGAACGAAATCCTGCTCGGCACCGACGGACTGAATTTGAACCAACTCGCCGCGATCGCGCGATTTGGTGCGAGGGTTGGCTTGACCCTCGAGTCGATCAACGCCATCGTCAAGGCCCGCGACGTGGTGGATTCCTGGATTCGTGAGGGAAAAATCATCTACGGCATCACCACCGGTTTCGGCGCGCTCAGCGACCGAATCATTTCCGCCGCGGATACCTCGCAATTGCAGCAGAATATTCTGATGAGCCACGCGGCCGGCGTCGGCGATACGCTCGATGAGGCAACGGTCCGCGCGGTGATCGCACTTCGCGTCAACGACATGGCGCGCGGAAACTCCGGAATCGGCCTCGAAGCCGTGGAACTGTTGATCGAACTGCTGAACCGCGGCGTTTGTCCCGTGGTCCCGGAAAAAGGTTCGGTCGGCGCGAGCGGCGATCTCGCGCCGTTGGCCCATCTCGCGCTGGTTCTGATCGGTTCGGGCGAGGCTTTCTGTCAGGGTCATCGACTCCCCGGCGATGTGGCTTTATCGCGATCCGGTTTGAGACCGGTTCAGCTCCGGGCCGCCGAAGGGCTCGCGCTGGTAAACGGCACCCAGGTCAGTTGCGCGATCGGCGCCCTGGCCCTGATCGATTCCCTGCGGCTATCCAGGACTGCGGATATCGCGGCCTCCATGAGCCTCGAAGTATTGATGGGCAGCAGAACCGAATTCGACCGCAGAATTCATCGATTGCGCCCGCATCCCGGACAGATCAGCGCCGCCGACAACATGGAACGGATCACCCGCAACAGCGAAATCGTGAGTTCCCATAAGGATTGTTCGAGGATTCAGGACGCCTACACGCTAAGATGCTCCCCGCAGGTGCATGGCGCCGGCAAGGACGCCATTCGCTATGCGAAGGGCGTTCTGGAGATAGAAATGAATTCCTCGACCAACAATCCTTTGATCCTCGCCGAAACCCGGGAATTCCTGCTCGGGGGTAATTTTCACGGTCAACCGCTGGCCCTGGCGCTGGATTTCTTGTGCATGGCCGTCTCGGAATTCGCGAATATTTCCGAGCGGCGCATCGAACGGCTGGTCAATCCGCAATTGAGCGGTCTGCCGGCTTTTCTGGTCAAGAACGGTGGGCTCAATTCAGGTTTCATGATCGCCCAGTACACGGCGGCTGCCCTGGTCTCGGAAAACAAGACGCTTTCCCATCCCGCCTGCGTGGACTCGATCCCGACATCGGCCAACAAGGAAGACCATGTATCCATGTCTCCGATTTCGGCGCGCAAATTACGCGAAGTTGTCAAGAACACCGAATACGTGATCGCGATCGAACTGCTGTGCGCGGCCCAGGCCATGGACCTGTTCACCAATCTGAGGCCCGGCGAAGGGACCCGCGCCGCTTACGCGGTGATTCGCGGTGCGGTTCCCCATCTGGAGGAAGACCGCGTACTTGCGAAAGACATCGAGACCCTGACCGGACTGGTTAAAAGCGGGGAAATACTCAAAGCCGTCGAAAACGCGGTCGGGCCGCTCGGTTGATTCAGAGAAAATTCCGGACCGTTTCGTCCAGGATGAGTACCGGAGTCTTGCAAAATCCCGTTGCCGATCAGGAGATGACACCCCCTGCCGGACGCGGCGAAGCCCCCGCTCAATCAAGCGTTGACCGGCCCAGCAACATCAGGGTAATACGGCGCCCGAACTTGAGGCAGGGGTACAGCAGTCTCGATACGCGAGGCCGCGAAAAAATGATCGCATTGAGCGCATTGAAGCAGCCAGAACCCGTACTCATCAAGGCAAGCCGATGCATGCACTCGGAACCGAAAAAGTATTCGTTGCCCATGACCAGCACCATTCCTTCATTCAGGTCGATTCCGCGTTCCCGGATCGATGCCGTCAACGGCCCGCCATTGCGTGCATTCACGAGTTCCAATCGGCCCAATGCTTTCTGAATCCGGACATATCGGACATAGGCACTGCAAAACGGGCAATCTCCATCATAGACCAGAAAGAAATTGTCAGCCGGTTTTGCCACGTCCCGAACCGACTTTGAAGGGCAATTGAGGAAACCGGACCAAGTCGGCGGACGCCAGCCCCTTACAGGGTTTGAAGATTCGCATAAGCCACCATGAGCCACTTGACCCCGGCCTCCTCGAAATTCACCTGCACCCGTGCCTGCTGGCCGTCACCTTCGTTCTGCAACACGATCCCGTCGCCGAATTTTGCATGCTGGACCCGTTGCCCGAGTCTGAAAGCAGCTTCCCGAGCGGGCATGCGTGCCGTTCGCGGCGATACCGAAACCGGGCGGCGGATCGTTGCCTTCGCGCGCACCTCGCGCAGCGTAGCGGCCGGGATTTCCCTGAGAAAGCGCGAGGGTCGCGGAAACGTTTCCCGGCCGTACAGGCGCCGCGACTCGGCGTAAACCAGATTCAGCTTTTGCATCGCGCGGGTCATGCCGACATAACACAAGCGGCGTTCTTCCTCGAGACGTCCGGCCTCTTCCAATGACCTTTGACCCGGAAACAGCCCCTCTTCCAGTCCGACCATGAAGACCAACGGGAATTCCAATCCTTTCGCGGAATGCAGGGTCATGAGCTGAACGCAGTCTTCATAGGATTCTCCCTGGTTTTCGCCGGACTCGAGCGCGGCATGGGCCAGGAACAGATCGAGTTCGCTCAGGTTCTCCGCGTTTCGAACGTCGAATTCAAATTGCCGGGCCGCGTTCACGAGTTCTTCCAGGTTCTCGACGCGCGCTTCTCCTTTCTCGCCTTTTTCCTGCTGGTACAGCGCGATCAAACCACTCTTTTCAATCACCAACCGAATCTGGTCGGCCAGTTCGGACCCTCTGCTAGCCTTCGCGAGACCGTCGATCAGGCATGCAAATTGACTCAGTGCATTCGCGGTCCTGGCGGCCAAATGTCCGGATTGCAGCAGTTCCCGCGCGGCCCGCCATAAGGAAATGTCCCGTTCCCGCGCTTTTTCCCGGATGCAATCGAGGGTTCGGACGCCGATCGAACGGGCCGGAATATTGACCACGCGTTCGAAGGACGTATCATCCTCCCGGTTTGCAATCAGGCGCAGATAGGCCAAGGCGTTCTTGATTTCGGCGCGATCAAAAAAGCGCAACCCGCCATACACACGATACGGGATTCCGGCCGCAACCAGTTTTTCCTCGAATTGGCGCGATTGGGCGTTCGAGCGGTAAAGAATCGCGCTTTCCGCGCGCCGGTTGCCCTGATCGATCCACTGGCGGATCCGCTCGATCACATAGATCGCTTCATCCTGTTCATTGAAGGCCGCATAGAGATCGATCGCTTCACCCGCCCTGCCCGAGGTCCACAAGTTCTTGCCCAGTCGGCCCTGATTGTTTGCGATCAGTGCATTGGCCGCGTTCAGAATGTTCCCGGTGGACCGGTAATTCTGCTCCAGGCGAATCAATCGGTGCCCGGGATACTCCTTTTGATAGCGGTAAATATTCTCGATTTTCGCGCCGCGCCAGCCGTAGATCGATTGGTCGTCGTCGCCGACCACGAAAAGATTCTCGCGTTCCGCGGTCAACAGCCTGAGCCAGGCGTACTGGATCGTGTTGGTATCCTGAAATTCATCGACCAGCACATGCGCGAAGCGCTGCCGGTAATGGTCCAGCATTCCGGGGACATCCCGGAGCAATTCATGGGCACGCAGCAATAATTCGGCGAAATCGACCAGGCCGGAACGCTCGCAAATCTTTTCATAGGCCAGGTAAATCCGCACCATTTGACGCTCTTCGGGATCCCCGCTGTCCCCCAGATGTCTTGCGCGCCGTCCCTCGTCTTTCTGAGTGTTGATGAACCATTGGATGTGACGCGGCGGCCAGCGTTCTTCCGAAAGATTCAGAGAAGTCAGCAGGCGCCGGATCAGGCGGTACTGGTCATCGGAATCGAGAATCTGGAAGGTCTCCGGCAAACCCGCGCTTTGCGCATGGCGGCGCAGCAAGCGATGAGCCAGGCCATGAAAGGTGCCGATCCACATGGCATTCGCGGAAAAGCCCAGCAAGGATTCGACGCGCGTACGCATCTCCATCGCGGCCTTATTCGTGAAGGTTACCGCGAGCACGCTGTGCGGGGAGACACCCTCGACCTTCATCAGCCAGGCGATGCGATGCACGAGTACCCGGGTTTTACCGCTGCCGGCTCCGGCCAGGACCAGCACCGCATTCGAAGTCGAAGAGGCTGCCTCGCGTTGCTGCGGATTCAGCGCATCGAGTAACGGTGTCACATCCATGAAACTATTCTACCAGAGTCGCACGGTATAAAATGAAGCCTCGGAATCCCGGTTGACTCAGCGGAGAGGTGTGATGGCCTTTGAATTCAAAACGAGATTCAATCTCGAAAAAAATGTCGGAAGAGAGGAGCAGCAGAGGCGTTACGCACTCGGTTCGATCGCTCTATTGATCTCAGTCTTCACGGCCAGCGTCCCGTTGTTGCTGCTGGGTTGCATTTTGCTGGGAACGGCCAAGATGAATTGGTGCCCGGTCTGGTCGGGGCTGGGCAAGAATACGTTTGAGGCTTCCGAAATGAAAAGTGGTGAAACCCGTCTTCACTGACCGAAAGTAGAGAGAAAAGGGTTCCCGGGAAAGCCGATTCCAATCTTT
>JAKEEL010000262.1 GCA_022616595.1 Methylococcaceae bacterium | reverse complement strand
TTCTCGAACGACCTTGTTTTACCCGTGATTCTGGTCACGGTGTCAATGGCGCTCGGAGGGCTCTGGATGGGACAGCGCGTTCTGAAAACCCTTGCCTATCGGATCGTGCCACTCGACCCGTCCACCGGCGTCATCGCGAATGGCGCCACGACCGCACTGGTCTTGCTGGCATCCAGTTACGGTCTTCCGGTTTCCACGACCCATGTCAGCACCGGATCTTTAATCGGTGTTCGATGGAGCCGCAAGTCCAAGCCGTATGAAACGGATGCGATGTGTGCAATTGTATGGGCATGGGTCGTGACCCTGCCTGCAAGCGCGATCATATCCGCGGTATTCCTGGGTCTTCTCACGGTATAAAGACCATGCATTCGACCCTGACACGACTCGGTATCACGGACTTTCCGCGGATTTTCCGGGGCCGGCTCAAGACACTTCAGATCAATTTGGGTTACTTATGCAACCAGAGTTGCGTGCATTGTCACGTCAACGCCGGGCCGAAACGCACGGAGATCATGGACCGCTCGACCATCGAGGAGGTCATCCAATTCACGCTGAGGGAAAGGATTGCGAGCGTGGACTTGACCGGCGGCGCCCCCGAAATGAACCCGCATTTCCGCGATCTGGTTGAGACTTTGCACGAGCGCGGCATTCATATCATCGATCGTTGCAATCTGACCGTGCTCGAGCAGGACGGTTACACGGATCTGGCGGAATTTCTGGCCGTGAAACGCGTCGAAATCACGGCTTCGCTACCCTGCTACCTCGAGGAGAACGTCGATCGGCAGCGCGGCAAGGGTGTTTTCGGTTCAAGTCTCAAGGCATTGAAAAAGCTCAATCGGCTCGGCTATGGACAGCCCGGATCGGAACTCATACTGAATCTCGTCTATAACCCTCAGGGGGCCGTGCTGCCCCCGCCGCAGGAACAATTGCAGCTTGCTTACAGGCGCCACCTGAAAAATGCATTCGGAATCGTATTCAATCACTTGTATACGCTCACGAACATGCCGATCCAGCGTTTCGGCAGCCTGTTGATCAGCCGGGGTGAGTTCGAGCCTTACATGAACCTGTTGAGGGAGAGCTATCGCAAGGAGAATCTGGCCTCGGTGATGTGCCGCACCACCTTGAGCGTCGACTGGCAGGGTTATGTCTATGACTGCGATTTCAACCAGATGCTGCAGATGTCCTTGGGGACGCCCGGACAATCCAAAGTCCATATCCGCGATCTTACAGTCTCCAACCTGGAAAACAGTGCGATCCATGTCGGAGATCATTGTTACGGATGCACGGCCGGTCAAGGCAGCAGTTGCGGCGGGGCGCTCGCCCAATCGGCCGCCGGTTGAATCTTTACGAGCGGCGGGCTGCAGTAATTTCACGGGTCATTGGAAAGCGGGCTTCAAGACCGTGCTCCAAAGAGCCGATAAAAATTGTCCGCGCTGGTTTCGGCTACCTGCGCGAACGATTCGCCGCGAAGCTCCGCGATCTGTTCCGCAACATGGCGGACATAGATCGGATAATTGGTTTTTCCTCGGTAGGGTACCGGTGCGAGATAGGGTGAATCGGTCTCGATCAGATAGCGATCGTGCGGGATCTTTTGTGCCACTTCGCGGACCGACTGCGCGTTCTTGAAGGTCACGATCCCGGAAAACGAGATGTGGAAATCAAGCTCCATCGCGCGGACCGCCATATCCCAATCCTCGGTGAAGCAATGGATGACGCCGCCGACCTCTTCCGCGCCTTCTTCGCGCAGCACTTTCAGCGTATCTTCCTTCGCATCCCGGCTATGAACGACCAGAGGCTTGCCGATTTTTTTGGCGGCCCGGATGTGGTTCCTGAAGCGGGTCCGCTGCCATTCCAGATCCCCCTGGCTCCTGAAATAATCGAGACCGGTTTCACCGATGCCGACGACCTTTGGATCCTTAGCGAGTCGAACGAGTTCTTCGATGCTCGGATTGCGGCCGTCGCGTGCATTCGGATGAACCCCCGCGGTGACCGAAATATCGCCGAAATCGCCGACCAGTTCGCGCATTGCGGGATAAGCCTCGAGATCGATACTGATACACATCATGTGCTGCAATCCCTTGGATTTGGCATCCAGAACAAAGCGACCGAAGTTGTGCTCGTAAGGCGATAAATCGAGACAATCAAGATGACAGTGAGAATCTACGAGCATGGTCGCCGGGAAAAATCGGTTCTGATCGGCAGTCTATCACCCTGCACCCGGATGTTGGACTTCAGGGTAATGGATCGGCCTACATCGTGTGAGTCGGCCGGTCCGATTCCAGCCCGCCGGCCAGGTAGGTTTCGATTTTACTTCTTGCGTTACCTCCGTCCTGGTCGCTGAATTGAACCCCCACCCCGGTCGCGCGGTAGCCCTCGGCGCCGGTCGGAGTAATCCAGATAATCTTCCCTGCGACCGGAAGACGTTCGGTTTCGTCGATCAGGTTGATCAGCATGAAAACTTCTTCTCCGAGTTGATACTCACGCTTGGTCGGGATGAACAAACCGCCGTTCGCGACAAACGGCATATAGGCCGCATACAGCGCGCTCTTGTCCTTGATGGTCAGGGAAAGGATCCCCTGCCGCGGACTCGTATTGGGTGTTTCTGCCATAATCAATTCAATTCCTGGACGCCATACATTTACCGGTTGCGCTTCATGGAGTACCAATCGATCAGGAGGGCCTCCAAGAGCATTTGCGCATTGACCGGACTGCCAACCCTGGACGCGGACTGAAGCAAGTGCTCATAAAAGCGGAACAATTCTTTTAAGTCTAGCTTCTGTGCCTCGCCTTGCAAAGCGGAACGGAGGTCCGGATTGCTCAACGACCGCGCCGACGGGACCATCGCAAGGCGAATCATATCAATGGTCCACCCGGTTATCCAGACCAGAACGTCCCGCAAGGGCAACGACGACAGATTCTCGGCGATCCTGACCGGGTCCGAATGATTCGCGGCAACTTCCCGCCAGCGACTAAACAGGGTATTGCGCCCTTCCAAGTTTCCGGCCACGCCCATCGCGAGGGCTTTCAAGGGAGCACCCGAGGCCATCGCGAGCAAAGCCTCGCAATCGCCAGAGGAAAGGTTCTCCTTGAGCCAATCCGCGGCCAAACGATGATCGGGTACCGGAATGTCCAACCGCTGGCAGCGACTCCGGATGGTTGCCGGGAGCTCATGGCATCGGGCTGTGAGTAAAATCAACACGGTTCCCTTCCCGGGTTCTTCGAGGGTCTTCAGCAAGGCATTCGCGGCCGCTGAATTCAATC
Organism: Methylococcaceae bacterium; assembly: GCA_022616595.1. Classification (GTDB taxonomy): domain Bacteria; phylum Pseudomonadota; class Gammaproteobacteria; order Methylococcales; family UBA1147; genus UBA1147. The sequence continues at coordinate 424 of JAKEEL010000262.1, read as the reverse complement.
TGTCCGCATCCCTTAAAAGGACGATCCGGTATCGGTTGTATTGCGAGGTCAACGCTAGTGTAGCGGACAGGTCGCGAACCCGATCGATCGTAATGGCCTTGCCGGCTTCGGGCGGTTCGATCCGGATCAGGTCTGGATGTGTCCCGGCATCGATCAAGCGACAAGCGTCACAAGCCTTGCAGCGAATTTCGGAAGCCTTGGGGCTGCCGCACAGGAGATGATTCGCGAAACACAGCGCGAGATTCAATTTGCCGATCCCGTCGAGCCCGCTGATCATCAGGGCATGCGGCACCCGACCCGTGCTGGCATACTGGATGAGCTTCTGCCAGCTCGGTTTCTGCCAAGGATACAAGGCCGATCCGGGCCCGGCGATCACCGTTTCGCTCACAGCCACTTCGTCAGCTCACTGCGCACGGCCCTTTGA
>JAKEEL010000261.1 GCA_022616595.1 Methylococcaceae bacterium | reverse complement strand
CTGGATGAGAACCGCGAATACCGAGCAATTGACGCAAGCCCTGCAGCGGATCGGCTACCGGCAGAGCGCCGAGGCGCTCGAGATTGTCGATGGTTTCCGGCGGGCTCTCGCGATCAGAAAACTGAGCGCCGCGGGAGCTTCGACACTGGATCGATTGATGCCCTTGTTATTGGCTGCCGTTGGCCGAACCGCTGCACCCGAGGATGTGCTGAAAAAGATTCTCAGATTGGTCGAATCGATCGCGAGCCGAAAAGCGTATCTGTCCTTGCTGGTCGAGAACCCCCTGGCGCTTTCGCAATTGGTCAAACTGGCCGCCGCGAGTTCGTGGATTGTCGGCTTTATCGGCCGGCATCCGATCCTGCTGGATGAACTCCTGGATCCGCGGACTTTGTATGCGCCCCTGTCCAGACAGGCATTAATAAACGAGATCGATCTGCGGCTCGCCGGAATTTCAAGCGATGATCTCGAGCGGCAGATGGCGGAACTGCGCGAGTTCAAACAGGCGCGCGGTTTACGCGTGGCGGCCGCGGACATCGCCGGCGTGATTCCGGTTTCGATCGTCAGCGATTGCCTGACCGACATCGCAGAAGTCGTACTCGAAAAAGTATTGAACCTGGCCTGGCGATTGGTGGCTGAAAAGCACGGAACACCACCGGGCGCGGACCGGGAGAACATCTCCGGCTTCGCAATCATCGGTTACGGCAAGCTCGGCGGACGGGAGCTTGGTTATGGCTCGGATCTGGATCTGGTGTTTCTGCATGCCGAAGCCGGCGCCGAAGAGCAAACCAACGGCGGCCGGCCGATCAGCTGCCTACAGTTTTATGTCCGGGTCGGCCAGCGGGTGGTCAACCTGTTGGATACGAAAATGTTGTCCGGGGTCCTGTACGAAGTGGATATGCGACTTCGCCCGAGCGGTCGGGCGGGCTTCCTGGTGTCGCAGATCGAGGCTTTCGAACAATATCAACTGAAACAGGCCTGGACCTGGGAGCATCAGGCCCTGGTGCGGGCACGATTCGTCGCGGGCGATGTCTTGCTTGGAAAGCGGTTTCATGATGTGCGCGCAAAGGTCCTGGCACGCAAACGAAACCGCTCGGGTTTGAAAAAGGAGGTCCGCGAGATGCGCGACAAAATGCGCGAGAATCTGGCGACCCTGGAACCCGGTCTATTTGACCTCAAACAGGGCATCGGCGGTATTGCCGACATCGAGTTTATAGTACAATTCGGAGTTTTATTGAACGCTTATAAGAATCGTAATCTGCTCAAGTTTTCGGATACGGTTCATTTGCTCGACATCCTTTCCGAAAGCGGTTTTCTACGCTTGGAAGACGCGGAATTTTTGAAGAGAGCCTATTTTGAGTTTAGAAATTTGGGACATCGGGCCGCGCTGCAAGAACGGCCGGCCGTCATTCCAGAGAACAAATTGATCGATTTTCGTGCGCGGGTCGAGCAAACCTGGCTGCGTTTAACGGAATGATGAGTTCCAAGAATCACCTGATAATCGGGAGGAGAATTCCATGTTGATGGATGACAGAGACGGAGTCATCTGGCTGGATGGTCAATGGTTGGCCTGGCGTGAAGCCAAAGTCCATGTCCTGACCCATACGCTTCATTACGGGGTCGGGGTTTTTGAAGGCCTCAGGGCTTACAAAGCCGAGCGGGGGACATCGATTTTCCGGCTGCGGGAGCATACCGACCGCTTGTTCCGCTCCGCCCATATCCTGAACATGAAAATTCCTTACGACAAGGAAACGCTCGATCGCGTTCAGCGTGATGCGGTCCGCAAAAACAATCTTGACAGCGCCTACATCCGGCCGATGTGTTTTTACGGGGCGGAGGGCATGGGGCTTAGAGCCGATAACTTGAAAGTTCATGTAATGGTCGCCGCCTGGGAGTGGGGCAGTTATCTCGGCGCGGAGAACATGGAAAGGGGCCTTCGTCTTCGAACCGCTTCGCATACCCGCAACCATATCAACAGCGTGATGTGCAAAGCCAAGGCGAACGGGAATTATATGAACTCCATTCTAGCCTTGCAGGAAGCCATTCAGGCCGGTTATGACGAAGCGCTGATACTCGATCATGAAGGTTGTGTCGCCGAGGGGAGCGGTGAAAATATTTTCATCGTCCGCAACGGAAAATTGTACACGCCCGAGCTTACCTATGCGCTCGAAGGAATCACGCGCGACACGATCTTCACGATCGCGGAAAACCTTGGCCTATGCGTAATTGAAAAACGGATTACACGGGATGAGGTTTACATCGCGGATGAAGCCTTTCTGACCGGCACCGCGGCTGAAGTGACTCCGATTCGGGAACTCGATAATCGGGTCATCGGTTCAGGCGGGCGCGGACCCTTGACCGAGAAATTGCAGACGCTTTATTTCGATACCGTCCATGGTCGGACCAACGACCATCCGGAGTGGTTGACCCCGGTCGTCTGAAGATCGAGCAGTCTGCTTGTTCCATCAAGAAACGTAGGAAGTGCCGAGAATGGAAGGATTGCGATTAAAGCAACCGTTTGCGATTGGGGCGCATCAATCCCGAATTATGTGCTTGAAGACGGTACCTACAACTTTGCCGCAATCATTTAAATTCTAACAGTTCGTTCTCCGGAGTTTAATGGCAGAGCATCCTCGCAGTTTTCTGATTGCCGCCCCTGACCGGGTCGGGGAGCTGGTGATGGCGCAGAGTCTGTTTATTGGGCTGAAGAATCGGGATCCCGCGTGTCGGATTGAGGTTTTGGCTCCGCCGGGTCTGTTTCCACTGCTGGAACGAATGCCGCAAATTGCGAAAGCGATTCCGCTGCCGGAAGGTTTCGAGCGTTTCCGACTGTCCGATCGCCTGTCTTTTGCGGGCCAAATCCGCGCCAACGGTTTTAGTCAGGCGATACTGTTGAATACAGGATGGCGATACGCGTTGCTTGCCCTGCTGGCCCGAATTCCTCTTCGCACGGGATATTCTGCGAAAACTTTGCTGAACGATGCCAGGACGGCCGATAAGCGATGGACTACATTGGAAAAATTTGTTGCTTTGGGGCTCGATGACCCGGCGGATTTTCCGAGCGAACCGGCCTTACCGAATCTCGACATCGGATTGCACAACCAGTTGCAGGTGAAAGAAAAATTCTCGATCGTCGATTCGCTCGATCCGGTTCTGGCATTGTGTCCCGGAGGAGGCGCGAGTTTGCACGATCGATGGGGAATCGAAGGCTATGCCCGTCTGGCCAGGGATGCGATCGATCGGGGATGGCAGGTCTGGCTGCTCGGAGAAGAAATGGACCATCTGGTCGGCTCGGAGATTCGTCGGATTGCCGGCTGCTGCCAGAACTTTATGGGACGGACCAGCCTCGCCGAGGCGATCGATCTGTTGTCGCTGGCCGATGTCGTGGTGACCAATTATTCGGGTTTGATGCATGTTGCGCTGGCCCTGCAGAGACAGGTGCTGATCATGGCTGATTCAAAGCGTATCGATAGTCCGGCATGCGCGCAGTCCGGAGCCCGGCCTCTGCCGCTCGACGCAAGCCCGGAACAGGTTTTTTCGGAGTTGCCGGGTGGATGAGAATTCGAAATGTCCGCGTGACCGGAAACACGCCTTCTATGAGGCGACTATTGTCAATCCCTCTTTTAAAAATCTTCAAAACTTTTCATTATTTTTTCATGCCTGTTCTCCACTGGAGATAGAGTGTTATCGGCTCGATTTGTCCCTAGGCGTAGAGCCCTTTCGTTTTGCTCGTAGCCTGTGGGCAAATCGAGCCGATAACACGGGCTATGAAGTTCATTGTCTGCGTTGTCCGGTTCTGCTTTGACGCCAGCCCGTAACAGGCCGTAACCGCCTTCTATCCGTGCCGGATATATCCGGTCACCCTAAATTGCATGCGCTTTACGCTGTCTGAACCGAATGTGAAAGCGCCCCTTCTACGGAAACGGTTGGACGGATTGGCCAACCCGAGGTGGGCACGGGCTACCTTAAACGGTTCAAAGCGTCGTGTCAGCGCCGGAAGAATGCTTGTAAGGGAGAATACCAGAAGTGCCACCAGGGTCTAACTTCCACATACACCGACTTGAAGGCATAGGCCAGGTCCTTGAGATCGTAGCTCCGGTACTTGGGCGGCAACGAGAACTCGCGCATGGCTTGGGCCACGTCTTTCCCGGCAGTCTTGGATGTTCGTGCGTGCGCGATGATTCGATTCACGAATTCGCCGTAGTCTGTGAAATCCTGCCAGGTGCTTACCGGGCCATGGCCGGTGACCACGTGCGTGACGTTTTGGATCTCGGCGACCGCGCGTGACATGGTCTCACCGTATGCGATGGCGCCGCCGCCCCCTTGAGTGACTATGACCGGCACCCGCTTTCCTTTGAAGATGTCCCCGGCGTGCATCACCCCTGCCGCCCGGAACACGACCAGTATATCGCCACCGGTGTGGGCTGGACCGAAATGGTAGAGATCCACGACTTCCGCTCCGCTGAACAACGTGAGGCGGTCGCGAAAGGTCTGAACGGGAATCTGCGCGAGCGCCTCGTTCCGGGTCATGTTTTCCGCTGTTCGGCTATGGACAATGAATTCAGTTCCTGACGGCATCGCGATATTGCCCATCGTGTGATCCGGATGGCTATGGGTATTGATGACATGGGTAACCGGTTTGTCGGTTACTTCGCGAATACGGTCGAGGAGCACCGGCGCATGTGGGGCATATTTTGTATCCACGACGAGCACACCGCGCTCCATGACAAAGACCACGGTGTTACAACCGCCCCCAGGCACGAGGTAAAGGTTGTGCGCCAGTTGAGTGATGTCGCCCACTGGACTCACAGGAGGTCCTATCGTCGCGTTCTGGGTCGCCGGTTCGGGCTGCTGACTGAGCCTCGCGGCACATTCGGCAGTTACATAATAGAATACGGTACTTAGCAACATCAGACGTGCTACGAATTTAAATACTTCCGGCAGACGCAGACCGTCCGCATTGGGAATCGTCGTCTTGATATTCCTGAGCACGCCAGGAGATTCCAATTGATCGGGCTTGATATTCATTAAGATTCCCCGTAAAGGCCATATCGTCGGCGGTAGCGCACTCCTCGGTGGGCATTATTGGCGCCAAAGCAGCACGCTACTGAAATATAGCACTTTATTTGATAACTGGATCAAGCGCTGTAAAATTTATTGACACCATTCCGACCCGCCGGTCGTAAGATCGTTATGCGGTTTTCGGTCGAAACTCATTGTCCGATTATCCATTTTCGTTACTATTGACGCCGATCCACGGCTGCAAAAAAGCCGGGAACCGTTCATAGATGGATGCCATCCTGAAACGATGGGATCCAGGCGGGCACAGGGATGTGCCGACATTTTCAATAGCCTTAAGCCATTGAAAATTCGAGGAACCGGAAATGCGCAACAGAACCCAGAGTATAGGCAAAATAAAGCTCTTTTTTGTTAAGCGGGAAATTACTCCGAGCGCCCGATGAGTTGTCAATTATTCTGGTGGCCGATGAAAAATTGATTT
>JAKEEL010000260.1 GCA_022616595.1 Methylococcaceae bacterium | reverse complement strand
TCGAGAAGTCCGGGTTGCCATTCACCCGATCGTCACAAACGAAAGATACTATGATAGAGTGCTTGTGCGAACGTTTCAAAACTGCGCTTAAGGCATCGCCGAAGGATTCCATTCGAACGGCTGGGTAGGTTGCATATCAAAACGAATAAAAATCCCCAATAGCTTTTTGTTTCTGCTTGTGATTCAGTTCCCTTGCATAGCCCTCCTGATTGCGCAAATCAGAATAGAGACCTTCCATAATTCTGTCTTCCCTGTCGGGTCCCGCGTAAACCACTATTGTGGATTTTTCCAGCAGTTTTTTGGTGTGTACATTGATCCGATAGCATACGCTTTGACACAAGCCACAGCCCACGCAACGATCATTGATGACTTTGGGCGCGGCAAAACCGGTACCTTCGATGGGTAAGCCATCTTCGTCGAGTTGCGGATGCACCCTCTCGAACTCGATTGCGTTGTAACCAGCCGCAGCGCATTCATCCACGCACAGCTGGCAGCCTTCTTTGCCGGCCCAAGGCAAACAGTTGGTTTGGTTGATCTCGGCTAGCCCCATACGAGCAACTTTTTTCTCGCTCAGCGGAAGTGCACGAATCGCTCCGGTGGGACAGACCTGTCCGCAATTATTGCAACTAGGCTCGCACCCGGCCCAATCGGCCTCGACTCTCGGTGTCCACAGTCCTTCTATTCCGTGCTCAAAACCAATCGGCTGCAGTACATTGTTAGGACAGGCTTTGAAGCACGCACCGCACCTGATGCACAGCTCGAGGAATTTTTCTTCGGGTACGCTCATAGGCGGGCGAATCGGCAGCAATTTGGGGTCGGCTTGATCAAAGTGCGCGCCAATTCCCCATCGAGTGGCCAGCGCGATCGATGCGCCGCCAAGCATCGAAACCAGAAAGCCGCGGCGAGAGACCGAAACTTCCTGGTGAATTGACTCGTTCACCGGTTTCAGTTCGTCATTGTTCCAGCGCCCGACAAATTTGATCGAGTTGGTCGGACAAACACCGGCGCAAGTTTGACACAAAGTGCAATCCAGTGTGCGGGTCGAATAATCCGCCTTGATCGCGTCGAACGGACAGACTTTGACGCATAAACCACATTCGATACACGAATCTTCGACTTTGCGTTCGCTGGCTCGGAACACCAAGTTGCTCAGAGAAAAAACCGCGCCGGTGGGACAAACGTAACGGCACCAGAATCGAGGGCGTAAAAATCCCACCGCCAACACCGAGACAAATAGCACAATCGATACAGCGTGTCCCGCATTCATCGGCGGCACTTGGTACCAGCCTTGCGTAATACCTTGCTGCAGCGGGGCAAGAATAAACAAGAATCCTCGCGTTATGATCGGGATCGCCGCGACAGTACCAGCCAGCATCACGCCAAACAATGCTGTGATCATCGTAGCCAGCAAAAGGTAATATTTGAGGTTGACCCACCAGCCATCGTGTTTGACCTTGAATCGCCTGACACGTTTGCCGACCGACCAGTCGAATAAATCGATCAACGTCCCGAGCGGACAGAGATAACCGCAGAATCCTCTTGGAAAAAAAAAGCCGATTGCAAGGATCACCGAAGCCCATGCCAGCGACCAAACCCAGGTCTGCGCTGCAATCGAGGTGGAAAAGGCGACCAAAGGGTCCAACGCGAGGAACGTTTCGGCGTCTATGCGTTCTTTCGTTGCAAAGTCATCGGCATAATGCGCTGGCCAGCCATGCGCATCTGGGTCCGGGACTGCCGAATACGGCCAGCACACGTAGAAAAACAACAATACAAACAATACAAAGCTTGCGGTCTGAATGATTCGCCTGATTGGCGATGCCTCCCATCCTTGGCCTAAATACCGCAAAGTTTTGCGTATGATCCCGCGTTTTTTTTCGTCCGAGAAATCCGAAAACAGCGGTTGTGGCAAAACCGCGCGTGCAAATCGGTAAAGACGAGATCTTCGCGGTGGCCTTCGTCCGGGTTTGGATAATCGCAGGAAAGGGAGGAATATATCGAGCCTCATCGATAATACCTTGGAGCTAATCGATAATTACACATAAGCCGGCGATTTATTTTCTTGCCTGCTGAAGTGCCTTCGCGGATGCAATCCGGATCGCATCCGCCGTCACCGTCGCTCCGGTGGTCGCGTCGATGTCCCGGATATCCTGCTTGCGCAAGATCTGTTCCGGGATATCTGTTAATGAAGAATAATATTGCTTCTCGGCATGTCTGGTGATTATTAACGATTCGATCCGCTGGTTTTTGACCCTTACGTTAACCGCAACCTCCCCGCTGTAACCCAGAGAGATATCGGTGTAACTGCCGTCGCGCAACTTGGTAACATCAAACATTTCAAATATTCGGATACTTTCGATTGCAGCCTTGGCGTGATTCTTGTTAAGTTGCAATTTTCCATTTTTCTTCAAGAACGACGGCAGAAAGCGACTGCCTATGTCCAATACCTTCTCATAATACCCGATCGCTTCATCGAAACGCCCATGTCTGTGCAAAGCGTCACCGGCAGCCCGGAATACACCACCGTGACTACGTGGATCTTTGGACTTGTTAGCCAGTTCCAAGGCGGTTTCCAATTCACCCATATCCGACCAAAGTTTGATCACGGCGCCATGATCGGTGTAATCGGAGGTAATCGGCCGCAAAATTTCTTCGGCCATTTCCTTACTACCGAGATGCCAGTAGGCGTTCGCCAGCTTTACCCCGCGTTCACTCGCCTTTTGCAACCAGTAAGCAGCTCTTGCCCAGTCCTGCAACAGGTCGTGGTAGCAATGCCCCAGCTGCTGAGCCGCTCTGTGTGCGGCATCCGGATTATCTCGATTAAGACTGTACACGTAATGCATGAACTTGGTCCCTTCATGAAAACGGTTCGCGTTCTCGTTGATGATACTCCACATATATTGGCCTATGTTTTTTTGTGAGTTCCACGGCCGATTCGGTCCACTCGGGAACCTGAGGTCCAAAGTTTCGGGATAGGTAAGCGGCACGGTTTCCCACCAGCCGGGTTTGGTTTTGCTCGCATCTTCGATGAGCGCCTGGATCTCTTGCCGCGTCTTTTGTCCGGCGATTCCAGCGGTTTTCAGCGGATTCTGCTCAGGCGTCTCCGATTGGACCGATTGATAGTATGGTTGTTGTGTCGCCGGGATATTGATGTTTTCAACAGCATCAACTCCAGCCGATAAAACAACTAAATGCAGACACAAACCAATCGTAAAATCGATATTCGATCGCATGTCGAAACACCTTCCGAATAAAACCCGGTCCGAGCGAATCCGAGGCTCAACTGCGATTATTGAATATAACCCAGGCTCTTCAAGCTATCCAGATCCTCCTTATTCAGATCAAGCTCCTCGGCTTCTACCTTAGGCGTTTGCGCCTCGAGAATGGAGTCGAATCCTTCGGGAACAGCCTTGCCCGCTTCAATCAGATTGCTTTCCTCTCGCTTGTCCGTCGGAAGATGATACAGTTCTTTTACAGGCGCTCGGATGGGAGAGGAACCGTCCGATCCAGGGAAACGTTGCAGATATTTCCAGTCATTGGTGCGAACTATCCGGATTTCCGGAAAAAGCGCCTTGGTCCTGAATTTCTCGCTGACCGCAGGGCCACTGCTCTCGGCGGTCGTTCCCTTAATCAGACCGGCCAAACTATGACCGTCAAAACGAACCGATGATTCCACGCCCAGCAAATCCAGGATCGTCGGGGCAAGATCGATTAATCTTACCTGGGCATCCACGGTCCGCGCTGGTAAGCCTTCGGAGTCCTGAGTGTCGATGATCAAAGGAACCAGAGCCGTATCATCGTACAAATCCCGCTCCCAATAAAGGTCATGTTCTCCTAACGATTCGCCATGATCGGAAGTCGCGATCACGATCAGCCTTCCCTTCGCAGCTTTTCGTCGGGCCACGTCCAATATACGACCCAACTCGTGATCCGCGTAGGCGATCTCGGCATCGTACAGGTCGATCATCGCCGCCATCTTTTCCGGAGAATTCACGATTTCACCTCTTTCGCGGTAGCTTGCCCTGTACCACACGCCGGATGCGCCGGCGCGTTTCGTCGAGGGCTTCACGAAGTTTTCAGGCGGCCGGTATGGGCTGTGCGGGTCGTATAAATGAACCCAGACGAAATAGGGACGATCCCCGTTCTGTTCGAGCCAATCGATCGCAATGTCCGCGGTTTCGGCGGCCTGGCGGTAGAATTGCCCAAAATCTCCCCGATGCAACCCGGTAAATTTCTGGAACTTCTCGACGAAGGTCAACGCGGGAATTTCGAAACCCGCTTTCGGCAACCAGCGCACCGCACGGATATCATCGTCATAAACCTGAAATCTGGACGGCAACCCGCAGGCGGAGTCCCGGGTCGTGAAGCCACTCACGAAAGCGGCCGTGATGTATCCTTCATCGAACAACCAGTCGGCCAGGGTCGGAACGCCGGGTGGTATTCTCATCTCGTTTTTTACAACCCCGTGATTGCCGGGCAACAAACCGGTCATGATCGAAGTATGCGAGGGCCCAGTATACGCATTCGCGGTGACGGTCTGTTTGAACAGCACGCCCTGTTTTGCCAAGGAATCCAGATTCGGCGTCCGCGCGTTCGGGTTCCCGTAGGCCCCGACATGGTCGGCTCGCAAGGTATCGATGGTGAACAGCAATATACTCGGGGGATTTGTGTCGGATGCGGATTTGGCGCTGATCAGGGGAACGCGGAACACGATGATTGTATTGGCTGTCAACAGGATGATGAAGCCGATTGCACTCGGCAGAAAACCGCGGGTCCGGATTCGAAATCCCCAAACGACGACCGCGGCCGAGATTGCGACTGCAACCAGCGCGGTGACCGTTCCGGCCGTATCCAGCGCGGCTCCCGCCGACAAGGCCACGGTGATACCAAAGCCCGCTATCGCGATCCACCACCAATAACGATACTCCAAGAGGCAGCCGGGCAGCTTCGCGGCCAGGCTGTACACGAGGATTAACCCGAGAATGCCCGAGGCGAGAGACGCAACAATCGCGGTTCCGGTCAGGGTCGCGCCCTGGGCGGCGAACATTTCCAGGAAGGCCAGCCCGGCAACGGCGAGCGCGATAGCGCAGCGACTTCCTTCCAAGCGGCGCGACAACCAAGTCGCGAGGATACCTGACGCGAGACCGATTACGCTCCCCGCGGCGACCAAGGCCAACAAGGTTTTATTGATATCGATCTGCGATAAGCCTTTAGCTTCGAGGGAGATCAGCCACCATTCACCAATCAGCAGACAAAGCGCGACACCCGTGGATAACAGAATTCGGTCTTTCATAATGGTTTCTATACTATCTGACTCGCTGTTAAAATCTCAAGATTAAAAAGTAACACCAAAAAAACCTCGCAGCGCGAAACCCAATACCAGCGTAAATAGAAACAACCACCAGGACGCGCTGGAAAGCCCCGCAAATTCGGAACGGGCTCTCGGATAGTCCAGTTCGATCAACCTGACCGCGGGATTGGCATGCAAGCCGGGTTCCGCCGGAAAGCCCACGGAGCGGATATCATCGACCGGGTACAAGGCCGTGGCGAGTGGAACAAGACCCTGATCGACCATCACATTTTTTTCGAATGGCTGATCATTTATTTTAACCACCACATGATGGGAGCCCGGACGCGTCGCGTGAATGCGCCAGAGAATTTCACCGCTGTCCTCGACGCGCATCGCGGGAGTCGCCTTGGATAATCCGTCCGGCAGCTCCAATGTGGAATCGACGTCCTGCACCGAGGTCGCGCGATCGACTGTCACCGAAAGAATCGCTTCCTGCCCGGTATCAAGGCTTTTGAAAGCAAACCTTGACTCGACCTGGATCAGAATCAGGATGAAAGGGATGATCATGACCGCCATCGGTAACAGCGCGTAGCCCATGTAACTCAGCGTATGCTTGAATATTTCCTTTTCCGCGCGCAGCGTGACGCCGAGGTCATCCTTGAAGAGCCGCATTTCGAGCAGATAGGCTTTGATTTTGTCCTTTTCTCCGCGGATACCGTCCTGATTCGATGTATAGCGAAAGACCAGCAGGCTGAAAACCGTCGCGGGCACCGAAAGCGCCAGGATCTGACAAATTGGAGGCAAGCTCTTAAAGGGCCACAACCAGACATCGAAAACCAGGTTGAGTCCTTGATTCAGATACCACCACATATTTCGATCCGACCCCTAACTGATATAGCCCAGGCCTTTGAGTTTCTTTTTGATTTCTTCATCCGATTCGGCTTCCTCGAGGATCGCCATTTCCTTTTCGAGCGCATAGAGCACGAATTCATCCGGCGACGAATAACCCGCGACCGATGCGTACTTTGTAATTTTCTCCCACAATTCCTTCTCGATTTTGACTTTATGACTACCAAACATTGTTAACTCCCCGGATTGCGAGTGATATTGAAAGTTGAAATCAGGAATACCAACCAATATAAACAAGCCAGCCGTTCCCGAAGCGGCCTTCTCCCGTCAAAGATTATTATAGGTTTTAGTTTCCGGATTAGAAAACGGAATGGCCTTTCATCCGGGACGGTGGCTCAATGCCGAATCGGTCCAGAATACCGACCGTCAGATCTTTCAGGTCGGACGGGACTTCGGTTTTGAGTGTTTCATTGGATAACAGGATTCCCGGAACTGTTCGGGAGTCCATGCAATGATCGCCGCTCCATTCATGCTTGTTGTCCTCCATCAGTTGCAAGGGAATCTTGCCGGACGTGGTCGCCCAGGAGGCCCGGTACCCGCGCGCGTAACCGACCAGAATATCCGGAGCTTCGTCGAGATGGGGCCCGTGATAGACTTCCTCGCGCAACAGGGGCTGGGTCACCACGTAGGCACCCTCGGGACCATCCCTCCATTGCTTAAGCTTATCGGCGATCTCCCTGGCCAGAACGCTGCGATCGGCAGGGGCTACGATACCGTAACGGTCCCGGCCCCGCACATTCAGGTACAAGGAGTTCAGGCCGATTGCGAAGGCTTTGGTTTTTCTCCAATCGATTCCAAACAACCATTCGTACTGGTCCCGTTCAGCCGGGTTCTTCAAGGCCAGATAGCCGTTTTGTTCCAGCCAGGTATTCAGATTCGCCTGCCTTTTGAAAGGAGCGAAACCGTGGTCGGACATCACGACCAACGAAGTGCCCTCCGGCAAGTCCTGCATGACCCAGCCGAGGATCCGGTCCATTTCCAGGTACAGATTCTTCATCGCCATCGCAAGGTCTTCGGGTGTGTCCTTCTCGTGAAAAGGATGGCTGGGATCCATCTGACGGGCCAGCATATGGTTTCTCTGATCGACGCTGCTGAAATAAAAAAACAGCAGAGCCGAGCCTTGGGTGTCGCGAAAGCTCTGCAGTTCATTTTTCAATAGCCGTTTTCGTTCCTCCAACACGATGTCCGATTGGGTCAGAAATTCCCGGGTGGACAGCACATGAGCGGACAGGGCCTTGGTATCCTCGGGCATTTCCTCGGTGTAAAAGGGGCCCGCTTGTTCCGCCAATTCGAACGCGTATTCGGCCGGACTGGCGATCGGCTGGGCCGGATCGCGCGGATCGATATTGACGGGGCTCGCATAGAGTGAAAAATAGGGTTGGGTTTGTTTCAACAGGAATCGCACCATGCCTTGGACGCTCACGAGTCCCGGCAGCAATTCGAAGCGGACTGTGACCCAATCGCTCCATTCGCCGACATTCAGCAATACCCGTTCATCTTCTGTCCGGATCAGAGCAACCGGGTTTTCAGGGTCAACATGGACACTGAACTTTGCTTCGGCCGAAGGATTATCCGCAAGAAATGGATTCGGCGGCCCGTAGATCGAAACGACGGCGCCGTGTTTCTCCAGCTTGACCCGGTAGATCTCTCCGCCCGACACCTTTCCGGCTTTGAATTCCGGCGCATCGGTATAGAACGAAAACGTTCCCGAGGTCCCGCGCATATCGGGGGTACCCATTCCCGAAATCGCCTTACCGCCGGTTTCGATCGGAGGATAGTTGGCCGGAATGCTGACCATCGTGGTCTTGACTCCGTGTTGCTCCAGTATCTCCCAGAATGCTTGGCCGTCTCTCATTTGCAGGGTCTTTCCAGACACCAAGGGAATGCGCCATTTCCCGAATGCCAAGGGTTCGGTATCCGGCTGTTCGGTTTTCGAGGTCGACTGATAGGGCAGCAGCAATTTTCTATCCAGCGCGATAAAGTCGAAAATACCATGCCCGCCGGAATCCATCCCGGTAATGAAATTCGACCAGGCGACCGGGCTTTGCGGCGGAACGCTGGTACCGAGATTCATAAAACCGCCTTGTTCGGCGAGCCGGCTGAAATT